>CATJCJ010000366.1 GCA_949738935.1 uncultured Eubacteriales bacterium
AAAAAAAAATAATTTTTTTAAAAAATATTACGTAAAATATGTTATAATCTATATATAGGAAACTCAACATAATTATAATTTTATCACAAAAATTCTATATCGGAGGAAAAATGATGTCAAATAAATATGATGTAATAATAATAGGCGCCGGACCAACCGGAATTTTTGCCGGTTATGAACTCACATTAAAATCGCCAAAAGCAAAAGTCCTTTTAATAGATAAAGGAAACGATATCTATCATAGAACCTGTCCTATACTTGATGGAAAATTAAAATTATGTCCTCACACAGACTTAAAAAAAGATTACGCCTCCTGCAGCCCCTCTTGCTCAATCACATCGGGATTTGGAGGGGCGGGAGCATACAGCGACGGCAAATTCAATATAACAACCGAATTTGGAGGATGGCTCTCAGACTATATTTCAGATGACGAACTTTTAAGTTTGATAAAATATGTAGACAAAATTAATCTTAAACACGGAGCTACAAAGTCATTAACAAATCCAGACACAGAATCGGTCAGATTAATTGAAAAAAAAGTTTACGGCGCCGGATTAAAGCTTCTTAGAGCAAACGTCCGTCATTTAGGAACAGAAAATAACCTTATGATATTAAAAAATATCTTTGAGTATTTAAAAGATAAAATAGAAATGCGATTTAAATCAAAAGTAAAAAACATAATTACAAGCAAAATTGACAACAAAATAAAAACCGAGGGAATAGAACTTGAAAACGGTGAGAAATATTTCTCAAATAATATAATAGCGGCTCCTGGAAGAGATGGAGCCAGCTGGCTTGGAAAAATATTAAAATCAAACAATCTGATACTCCACAATAATCAGGTAGACGTTGGAGTACGAGTGGAAACGGCTGATATAGTAATGAGGGAAATAAATGAAAACCTTTATGAGGGTAAATTTTTGTTCAACTCATCCGTGGGAACACAAGTCAGAACCTTTTGCAGCAATCCCTCAGGACATGTTGTAATAGAAAATCACACAGGAATAATGGCTGCGAATGGGCATTCTTTCTCAGATAAAAAACTTGGCTCGCAAAACACAAATTTCGCTTTGCTAGTATCCCACAAATTCTCGGAACCTTTCAATAAACCAAATGAATACGCCAGAGAAATTTGCGAACGAGCAAACGATTTATCAAACGGAAGCGTAATAGTCCAAAAATTCGGGGATATAGTAAAAGGAAGACGCTCAACAGAAAAAAGGATAAAAGAGGGATTCATAACACCAACATTAAAAGAAGCTGTTCCCGGGGATTTAGGACTTGTCCTTCCATACACAACAATGAAAAGCATAATAGAAATGATATACGCTCTTGATAAAGTAACCCCCGGAATAGCCTCTGAACATACTCTATTTTACGGAGTCGAGGCAAAATTTTATTCCTCTCGTCCCGAGCTTTCAAATTCATTAGAAACAAAAATATCCGGTTTATACTGCGGGGGCGACGGCGCCGGAATAACAAGAGGCCTCGCTCAGGCGGGAGCATCCGGGGTTTTAATCTCACGAGCGATAATTCCGTCATTATAAAATCTCAAAATATTGCTGTAAATGGCTTTGACAAATTATTCTAATTATAGTATGATTATATTATAAAGGTAATGCCTAGTACTTAATTTTATTTAGTCTCTGTGCATCGCCTAAAAATTTTATTAAAACGGAGGATAATATTTATGAGCTATGAAGAAAAATTTTCTCTTAAAGGCAAAGTAGCTTTAGTAACAGGAGCGTCCTATGGAATCGGTTTCGCGATAGCAAGCGGATTCGCTGAAAGCGGAGCCACAATTGTTTTCAATGATATCAAGCAAGAATTAGTTGACAAAGGAATAGCCGCTTATAAAGAAGCCGGAATCGAAGCTCATGGTTACGTATGTGACGTTACAAATGAAGACGCCGTAAACGAACTTGTAGCAAAAGTCGAGAAAGAAGTTGGCGTAATTGATATTCTCGTAAACAACGCCGGAATCATAAAACGTATTCCCATGTGCGATATGACTGCCGCTGAATTCAGACAAGTTATTGATGTAGACTTAAACGCGCCGTTTATTGTATCAAAAGCTGTAATTCCAAGTATGATTAAAAAAGGACACGGCAAGATTATAAACATTTGTTCAATGATGAGCGAATTAGGTCGTGAGACAGTTTCCGCGTATGCCGCGGCGAAAGGCGGACTCAAAATGCTCACAAGAAACATCGCTTCAGAATACGGCGAATTCAACATTCAGTGTAACGGTATCGGACCAGGATACATTGCCACTCCGCAAACAGCTCCATTACGCGAAAAACAACCTGATGGCTCAAGACATCCATTCGACCAGTTTATAATAGCAAAAACACCTGCCGCTCGTTGGGGAAATCCGGAGGATTTAGTTGGTCCCGCGGTATTCCTTGCCTCAGACGCGTCAGACTTTGTAAACGGTCATGTGTTGTATGTTGACGGCGGTATTCTCGCTTATATAGGAAAACAGCCTCAATAATACTCTCGGACGGAAAAGCTTTTGTTTTTCCGTCCATTTTTTATAACCGAACAGGATGCTGCTCTTTTCATCCTCCCGCTTGTCTCGCCGGCCGGCGTTGGCGCAAGCCAAAAATTTCTTTACACCGTCTGTATAAATAACAAAAAAAGAGCGAAAACTTATCATCTTTCCGCTCTTTCTAATATAACAAAAAAATAATCAAAACAAAGACATCGGGGTGACAAGATTTGAACTTGCGACCTCTTGAACCCCATTCAAGCGCGCTACCAAGCTACGCCACACCCCGATACTTTTTATATTTTCTCATATTTCAGCAAATTTGTCAATATATTTTTCAAAAAAAATTTTTCAAAATAATCCCCTCAATTCCGATGTAATGAGAAAAAAATATTTTATTCAAAATTTCAGCGAAATACATTTTATCCTAAGAGCCTGTCTAAAAACTATTAAAATTTCCAAAAAAATGAAATTTTAGACAGGCATTTTTTAGATTTTAGACAGTTTCTTATTCATTCCAAACAATTTTTTTGAATTAATTAAGTCGCGTATACGTAAAATATAAAAAACAAAAAAAGGAGAATAAAATATGTGTGGCATAACAGGCTTTTGTAATTTCAATATTGACTATACACAAAGTAAAGACTATTGGGAAAATATTCTAATCAATATGAGAAAATCAATCTCAAGAAGAGGAAACGATGAAACAGGAGAATATCTGGAAACCAATATAGGGTTTGGACACACACGTTTATCAATACGAGACTTAAAAAACGGAAGACAGCCCATAATCAAGGACATAGAAAAAAATAAATACGCTATAGTATATAATGGCGAGATTTATAACACAGATGAGCTCAAAGATGATTTAATAAAAAAAGGATACACATTTTCAACGACAACAGACACAGAAGTCATATTATTATTGTATATTGAATATGGTGAAGACTGTGTAAATATGCTTAATGGTATATTCGCTTTTGGAATATGGGACGGAAGAAAAAGAAAGCTATTATTATTCCGTGACCGTTCAGGAATAAAGCCTCTTTTTTACACAATACGAGATGACGTACTTGTCTTCGGTTCTGAAATCAAAGCTTTATTTTGCTTTCCTAAAATAAAACCCGAAATTGATTTAAACAGTTTCAGAGAAATCATCGGAATAGGACCAGCAAGAACAGAAGGAAACGGTGTTTTCAAAAATATCAAAGAAATTCGTCCGGGCCACTTTGGAGTTTTTTCCCAAAATGGCTTTAATGAATTTGAATATTGGGCTCTAACCAGCAAATCTCATACCGAAAACTACAAAGAAACCGTTGAACACACAGCCTTTCTTCTAAAAGACGCCGTTGAGAAACAAATGGTTTCTGATGTCCCTGTCTGCACATTTTTATCAGGTGGGGTAGACTCAAGTATTGTAACAGCTCTGGCAGCAAATTTTTTAAAAAGCCGAAGAAAAATATTAAACACATTTTCATTTGATTTTGAAAAAAACAATGTATATTTTAAATCAAACTCATTTCAGCCCGAGCAAGACAGACCATACGTTGACAAAATGCTCCAACACTATGACGTAAATCACACCTATCTAATGTGCGACGAAACCGATTTAGCTGAATTATTATTTAACGCTGTAGACGCTAAAGACCTTCCGGGTATGGCAGACATAGACGCGTCACTGCTTTATTTCTGCAAACTGGTAAAAAAACACAATAAAGTCGCCTTAACAGGTGAATGCGCCGATGAAATTTTCGGCGGTTATCCGTGGTTTCACAAAAAAGAGGCGTTTGAGAGTAAAACTTTCCCATGGTCAATGGACTTAGACGCGAGAACATTTTTATTCAACGAGGATTTTATAAAAAAGCTGGAATTAAGAGATTATATTGACGCAAGATATAATGAGTCAATAAAAAAAGTTCCCGTTTTTGATGAAGACTCAGCCGAAGAAAAAAGAAGACGAGAAATCTCATTTTTAAACCAAAAATGGTTCATGACAACACTCCTTGACAGAATGGACAGAACATCAATGTATTCAGGACTTGAGGCAAGAGTTCCCTTTGCGGACCATAGAATTATAGAATACATTTGGAATGTTCCGTGGGAATTCAAATGCGGAAACAGGGGCATTGTAAAAGGTCTTTTAAGAGACGCTTGTGAAGGTCTTTTACCTAATGAACTGCTTTGGAGAAAAAAGAGTCCGTATCCAAAAACGTACAATCCCGAATATGAAATTATTTTAAAAACAAAAATAAAAGAAATTCTTGACGATAACAACTCACCAATACTGCCTCTTCTAAACAAAGCTAAAGTTCTTGAGTTTATTGAACAGCCATCAAATTACGGAAAACCTTTTTTCGGTCAGCTAATGGCAGGGCCTCAAACACTTGCCTACATTATTCAAATTAATTACTGGCTTACTAAACACTCTTTCTAAGAGCCTGTCTAAAAACTATTAAAACATCAAAAAAATCAGTGAAAATAATATCATTACGCTCCAAAAGGATTTTATTTTCGCTGACTTTTTGTGTATATTTTGTTTTTAGACATATTCTAAAAAAATACTTTTGATGTTTCCCAAACCAGCTTTTGACAAAGTCAGTCAAAAGCTGGCTTGGAACAATATCATAAAGTTTTCCTCTCCGCTTTTCACTCACTATACTTCAAAATAATCATCTCAACACCAAGGGTACCTCCGATTCTTCCGCTTTTTATTCCGATATCACATTCAAGACAGTCCTCAAGGGCCTGCAGAAGAACCTTTTTTTTAAAATTTTTAGCTTGTGTAAGACATTGTGCCACAACAAAATCTCTTTGATTTATTTTTGCGGCTATTTCATATTTACTCAGACCCTTTTCAGAAAGATACTTGCTTTGCAGAATAATTCTGAATTGTCTTGCAATCATAGCCAAAATCATAATAGGAGATTCTTTCATCAAAATCATATTGTTGTATATATCAAGAGCGTCATTCACTCTTTTGCCTCCTATAGCGGCAACCATATCAAAAATTCTAACCTCAAGAGATTTGGCGCATATATCATCAATATCTTTTCTCGAAACAGAACCTTCTCCAATATAAGACGATAACTTCTCAAGCTCAGCGAAAACAGCCTCCATACCCGTATTGATATTTCTTATAAAATACAAAATAATGTCATTTTTCATAATAAGACCTTTTTCAGAAGCGACTTTTCCAACCCAGCCGACAAGTTCTCTCTCAGATGGAACTTTGCATTCAACAGAAGCTCCCTTTGACGAAACAGCCTTATAGAGTTTTCCTCTCTTATCAGCTTTATCCTCAACAAAAATCAAAATAGAAAACTCAGGTATATTTTTAACATACTCAGCAACCTTATCACTGTTATCTTTATTTCCTTGAATAAACAACTCGCTGTCTTTAACAATAACAAGCCTAAAATCATTCATAAAAGGAACCGTCTCACAAGCGTCAGAAATTTTTATCCACTCAATTTTCTTTTCCTGAAAAATATCCAAATTCATAGTTTCTGAACCTGACGGAATAACAGCTTTTTTAATTTTATCAACATATAATTTTTTCAGATAATTTTCCTCGCCAAAAAACAGATACACTCTCTTAAAATTCCTGGTTTTTATATCATCATCTATATTAAACAAAACAAGCTCCCTCATTTCACCATTTTATTACCAAACCCGCCGCATCAAAACAATAAAAAGACAAACAAAAAATCGTGGCACCACGGATATTATTATATCAATTCAATTTAAAAATGAACAAAAGGAGACGAGCTAAAAATTTTTTATTTTTAGGCTGAATTGCTATAAACAGGTCTACTTTATCATTTTATTATAATAAATATTATTACCGTCCGAATATATCTCAACAGCGCCGGTATTGTGAGTATTCAAAACCTCAACATTTCTTTCATCAAACCTTTCCAAAACAGATTTTGCCGGATGTCCATATTTATTAAAATTTCCGGCAGAAACTATAGCGAGATTCGGAGCAACTTTATCAATAAACTCATCACAATTTGAGTATTTTGAGCCATGATGAGACAATTTCAAAACATCAGCGTCAATATCCTTTCCGGAAGAAACAATTTTCTTTTCAATTTCAGAATCAATATCACCCGTAAACAAAAATGAATTGTTTCCGAAAATAACTTTCAAAACAAGTGATGAAGCATTACCCTTAGAATAATTTCCCTCATATGGATAAATACAATCAACAGTAACATCATTAATATTTATATTATTGCCCTCATGTAACTCATATATAGGTACATTCTTTTCCTTAGCCTTTTCACATAAATTATTGTACAATTCATTTTCATCATCGGGAAAAGAAATATAAATTTTTCCAATATCAACACAATCCAAAATCTCAATAATACCTTTAGCGTGGTCAACCTCCATATGAGTAATAAAAACCGAGTCAACATAATCAATTCCCATATAACTTAAATAAGGAAAAAGAATATTAACCCCTTTATCATCACCAAAATCCTTATCATAAGCTCCGCCTCCGTCAATAATAAAACAATCATCTTTATAATTAAAAACAAAGCAGTCACCTTGCCCAACATCAAGCATAGTAACTTTCAACTCATTACTTTTTATGTTTCCAAAAACAAGAGAAATCAATATAGCAGAAAACATAAAAAACACAAAAAATTTCCGTTTTATAAATTTATGTAAATAAAGAGCGAAAGCAAGCACTGCCGCCAAATAAAAAATCAACTCGATACCCGTAGGTTTTCCAAGCAAAACATAAGAAAAAGGAATATCAGAAATAATCTCGCAAATAAACTCATATATTCTCAAAATCAGGTATACCGCTTCCGAGAAAAAACTCGCTAAATCCAACGAGACAAATCCCAAAATTCCGGATATAAAACCAAACGCCACAACAATTCCCGCAAGAGGAATAACAATAAGATTAGCGAGTATATCAATGATATTAAATCCATAAAAACCATTCCAAAGAACAGCTCTTGAAACAAAATTCACACTAATAGCGGATGAAAGTATCTCAGAGCTTTCAGTGTTAAGCTTTTTACAGAAAAATTTAGCGATAGGTTTAGAAAATACAACAAGTGATAGAACGGCACAAAAAGAATACTGAAATCCAATATCAAATAAATACAAAGGCCGAAAAATCAAAATAACAAAACAAGAAACAGCGAGAGAATTCAGTACATCACTTTCTCTATAAATAAATTTTCCAAAAATATATACCAAAAACATACAAACCGCTCTGACAGATGAAACGCCGGCTCCCGTAAAAACACAATATAAAACAGCTAAAAATACGGCTATTAATTTTCCATACCTTTTATGGATTTTCTCCGTAAAAAACAAAATAATGAATGAGAGCATATTAATATGTAAACCGGAAATAGCGATTATATGATAAATCCCGGCATTGCTGAACAAAGTCTTAATATAACGAGACAAATCCGTTCTGTCACCAGCAATCATCGCTTTAATCAGAGACGCCTCTTCTTTCGGCAAAATATTATCATAAATATCACAAACCTGAGAATTTATTTTATTAAGAGCAACAAACAAATTATTCTCCTCGCCAATCTTTACAGCGTTTTCAGGATACATTTTATACTCAACATTTCTAATTCTATAATAAGCCTTTTCGTCAAAACCACCCGGATTTCTCAAATCTTCAAGAAAATATAATTTTCCTGATAAATTAAGCTTATCTCCAACAGAGAATTTTTTATCATCAGAAACCGTCACTTTTATAACAACATTACTCTCCGACATTTTGTCCTCATAAGTCATGGTCTCTGTCTCAGCTAAAAAGCTATATTTTCCATTATACTTACCCGTAATATCCAAAATCACAGCGTTAATTCCAACATTTTCCTCATCAAAAGCCGCCCGTTCAAACAAAGTATCAGTCGGAAAAGAAAATGATATCACCCTGATACAGCCTATAATTGCAAAAACAGGCAAAAATAGTATATACATATACTTATACTTCCAATATAAAACAATCGAAAATATTATAATACAAGATACTAAAAGTATAACACTTTCCGCGGACTTAAAATAATATCCTATCAGAATACCAAATATAAAGGCTATAACACAAACACAGCATACTCGTTTCATAATGAAAAAAAATTAATCCTCTTTTATAATACGGCTCTCATCTCTCTCAAAAGTCTTGCTAAAATCAAGGTGCCCTGCAAAAGAAGTCTCCTTAACACCATCAATAAGAAATTGAATTTGTTTTATATAATCAAGTTCCGTCAAAGAATTCACAATAGAATATATAGTAAGCAGTTCCCCTGTAGAGCCTCCGCTATGATGAGAGATAAAATCCTTTGACACATCAACATAACAAATGCCTCCCTCAGTATTAATATTGTTAATTTTAGTTTCCGGCGGAATAACAGCGACTAAGCTTTCATTTTGGGGACCCTTAATAAGTTCCTCAACAATTTTCCTCTCAGCGCTCTGATTTTCATTAATCTCAATGTTACGTTCTTCCTCAACAAGCCCCATAGCGTTCTCGTCAGAAAAATACAATTTAACAACTCTGTTATCCGTTTTATAAGGAGCGATTGAGGGATTAATCTCAAGATTCTCATCTTTCACATTCTCAGCGATTTTACTGCTTTCGGACTCAGTTTCGCCGGTACTTTCCTCAAATCCCTCAACGATTATGTCAATACTCTCAACAAAATCAATCTCTCTAAGTGTCGCTCTGACGGCACTGCTGCAAACAAGAGCTTGTCCCTCTGACAAATCGTTGTACTCTCTTGAGAAAGTCACCTGAACACTGCCATTTCCATCACTGTTCTCCTTAAAATTACAATCAACGGAAACATTTTCGGGGACAGCGGCAGTTAATCCAGCGTTTTTAGGTCCTTTCAAAAACTCCCGCATAACGGCGTCAACATATTCTTTCTTTTTATTTTCACTCAAAAGAGCGCTTCCGTTTTCAATATTATGTTTCTCAGCGACAATCTCATTTGTAGATGAGTTCAAAAAATAAATATTTCTTCCCGAATCCTCATAATCATTGGACATATTTATAAAACTAACCGCCAAAATAACAGCAACAACACATATAAAAAAAACAATTCCAAATATAAAAATACCTTTATTTTTAAAATTACCATTTGATTTATTCATTATAAAACGCCTCCCTTTTCAACTTTCACTATATTTAATCGGCAATCTCACAATAAAAGTAGCGCCCTCATTTTCTTTACTGTTAATTTTTATACTTCCGTTATGAAGTATAACCGATGAGTGAGTAATAGCGAGACCAAGGCCCGTTCCTCCCGTTTCCCTGTCTCTGGTTTTATCAACCCTGTAAAATCGCTTAAATACTTTACTTTGTTCTTCCTCGCTTATTCCAATTCCCGTATCCGAAACCGTGATAAAACAATTCTGGTGGTCACCATCAATAATAACCTTAACGGTTCCCCCATTAGGAGTATACTTTATTCCATTCTCAATCAAATTTGAGATTGCCAAAGTGAGTTTAACCTCGTCCCCCTCAATAATCATATCTTTATTGCTTTCATACAAAAGTTTAATATCCTTTTTTTCCGCGAGAGGATATAATCTTTTTAAGATATCTTCTGTCATATTATTAATATCAGTCTCTTTAATATTCAGACCCGCCTCTTTATGATCAAGTTTAACAAGCTCAAGCAAGTCGTTCACAATATTGGTCATTCTATCAACCTCAGAGTTTATGTCTTGAAAAAATTCCCTATACATTTCAACGGGCATTTCCTCTTGCAATAAAATAGACTCACTAAGTACTTTTATAGAACTCAAAGGCGTTTTCAGCTCATGGGATACATTTGACACAAACTCTTGTCTTGAACTTTCAATAGACTCAAGCTGTTCCGTCATATTATTAAACGCCTCGCTAATCTGAGAATACTCATCTCTGCCGGAGACCTCAATTCTCTGATGAAGCTGACCGTCGGTAATTTTTTGAATAACTTTTAAAATATCTTTCAAAGGCCCAATAAACACTTGTGTTGTAAAAAACACAATACAAGCTACAATTATACATATCCCCAAAGTAAATATAAACCACTTTGAGTTAACCTCATTAAGAAGCTGATTAAATTCCTCAAAAGAAGCCACCAGCAGCACAACTCCAATTTTTTTGGAATTATTGTCCTCAATATAAGCCGTAGCGTATATAACACCCTCATCATCTCTCAAATTAGCCGCGTCATTTCCGTCAAGAGCCGATATAACCTCAGGCATAGCGTAAACTTTTCCAACCTCTGTTTTGTTTGAGTCTTTAACAACAACACCTTTATCATCAAGAACAAGAATTCTTACAGCCTCCTCATTACTTTTTTCATCAATCTCATTTTCAAATAACCTATCTTTAATTTTATCTGTAAGATAATTTCCCTTTTGTATACTTCCGGCAATTATATTAGCTTGATTTAAAAACTCTTTTTCTTTCGTGTCCTTAAAATACTGTTTAAGCGTATCCGAGGTTATTCGAGAAAAAACAAAGAGAGGAATTAAACTTACAATAAAATACAACACAAAAAGTTTCCATCTGATACTAAAATATCTTTTTCTTTTAAACTTACTGAAAATAGTAACCAACTCCCCACTTAGTAAGTATATACTGAGGCTCACTTGGATTTGTCTCAATTTTTTCTCTAAGTCTTCTGACATGAACATCAACAGCTCTCGCGTCACCGGGATAACCTTTGCCCCAAATAGTGCTGAGAAGACTATCCCGACTATAGACTTTCCCCTGATTTTTCATAAACAGAGCAAGCAAATCAAACTCTTTCGCCGTAAGGTTAGTTTCCTTTTCCTCAATAAAAACGCGTCTTGACTCAATATCAATTTCAATTCCTCTTATTTTAATTCTGCTGTTTTTAGTGTCTCTAACGTCAACTTTTTTTACACTTCTTCTCAAAATAGCTTTAATTCTGGCCTTAAGCTCAAGAATATTAAAAGGCTTTGTAATATAATCATCAGCACCATACTCAAGACCCATTATTTTGTCCATATCCTCACCTTTCGCTGTAACCATAATAATAGGAACATTAGAAAATTCCCTGATAAGCTGACAAACCTCAATCCCATCCTTTTTAGGAAGCATAACATCCAAAAGTATAAGGCTATAATCTTTATTCTGAGCGAGATTTAACGCCTCATCACCATCAAAAGCGGTGTCAACATTCATTCCATCCTGCTCTAGACTAAATTTAATTCCCTTAACAATAAGTTTTTCATCATCGACAACAAGTATGTCATACGCCATTCTTTAAAACCTCCATTATGAAACCTTTATATATTTTTTAATCTTCTCAAATAATTTATCGCCAATACGAGAAACATTTTTAATATCATCAATAGTTTTAAACGGACCGTTATTTTCTCTATATTCAATAATATTATCAGCCAAAACATCACCAATTCCATTTAAAGTTTTCAATTCTTCAGCGTTGGCGGTATTTATATCAATCAAACCGTCTTCCAAATAATCTTTTTTATTATTTTGTATTGTATTTTCAGATTTGTCAATACGCTCATCAATATTTTCTATAATAACATGCATCTCATCTTTAATATGAGCCGCCATATTGACACTCTCAATATCAGCCTTATCAGTAAAACCTCCGGCTTTATCAACAATATCACAAATCCTGTCATCTTCCTCAGCCGAATAAACTCCCGGATTTTTAACCTCACCAGTAATGTAAACTTTAATTTCACGCGGTTCCTCTTCTGTAGATTCCTCATCACAGATAAAACTTTCCGTTGACCATTCTGTCTCATAAGAAATCACCTCAACAGCCTTTCTCTCATCAAGAACCGAGGAAATATACCAAAGTCCGATAATAGAACATAAAGCGGCAATCCCAATAGCAAAATGATACTTATTTATCCTCATAAAAAAATCCTCCAACCTCAGTACTTCTGAAAAACCCTGCCCACCGTTAATCTTATTTATTCACTCAAAGCTTCAGATATGCCCCTCGCAATATTTCCATAAATTAATTATAACATAAATTTAAAAATTTAAAAGCCTGTGAAAATCAATTTTAACTATATTATCTTTATAAAAGGATTAATTCAAAATTTAAATCATATTTCTCTTGATTAATTATATATACAAATGTTATAATATATTTTAGTTTTTTGTATATCTTTGGAAGGAGAAAATAAATTGAAACTGAATTTAATAAAAGCTTTTATATATTGTAGCATACTTTTCTCATTTTTGCTAAACAATTTTTCATATTCTTTTGGCGAGAGAGAAAGTCAAAAAACAGAAATAACAACTCAATTAACAGCCCCGCCAAATCAAAAATCCGCTCAGACCCCCCCAACGGTTCCCTCAATCACCGCTGAATCCGCGATACTAATAGACGCTGACACAGGCATAACCCTTTATGAGAAAGACGCCGACAAAAAGCGATACCCCGCCAGTATAACAAAAATATTAACCTCACTAATCACAATAGAAAACTGCGAGCCAAATGAGAAAATAAAACACTCTCATGAGGCGATATATGGAATAGGTCCTGGAAGCAGTAATATAGGTATGAGGGAAAACGAGGAAATAACGGTTGAACAAGCGCTTCACGGAATATTATTGGCCTCGGCGAACGAGGTTTGCGTGGCTGTCGCTGAGCATATAAGCGGAAACTCAGATAATTTTATGAAAATGGCAAACGAACGGCTTCAACATATTGGAGCGACAAACACTCATTTCGCGAATCCCCACGGTTTTCACGATGACAACCACTACACAACAGCCAGAGATATGTCTCTTATAATGAAAGAAGCATTAAAAAACGAAACCTTTGTAAAGATAATAAGCACATACTCATATACCATCCCGCCAACAAATATCGTAAACGTAAAAAGACCCCTTCACAACAGCAATAAACTTATAAATCCGCATAGTAATTTTTATTATGAATATTGTATTGGAGGTAAAACAGGCTTTACCGACGAGGCCGGAAATACACTTGTTACATACTTCCAAAAAGACGGAATAAAATTAATTTGCGTTGTTCTAAAAGACCAAGGAACAAATACCTATGTCGACTCAAAAGCGTTGGCGGAATATGGCTTCGGCTTATTTGAGGAAAAAGAACTTTTTAACAAAAACGATTACACTGGAATTATAAACGAGGTTCAATACTTTCATAATAAAAAAATTGAGCTCGGCAAAGCCTCAGTCATACCAAAAGACAGTTTTAAAGCAAAAGTGCCGAAAAATATAGATGTAAATAAAATAAAAACATTAGTATCACTTCCCGAAGAGAAAGAAGGAGCGTTAAAAATAGGTGATACGGTAGGAGAAATAGATATAGTCTATTCTGACGGAAAAACAATCCGGCCCCTCGGAAAAGTTGACCTAATATCAAATACCAATATAGACACAATTTCCGAGGATATTCTTCAAGAAAAAGAGAATATGGAGATTTTTTGGAAAAATACTCTCAGAATTTTAATCATAACCGGAATAGTTGTTTTATCTATAGGAATTATTATAACATTGGTTATGTTAATTAAAAAATACAAATCAAATAAAGAAAATTTACATTTTTAAGGCGATTATTCACGATTTACTTGGACATATTTTCTATTTTGTCGCCGCCAATCATAAAAAGCGATAATTTCAGTTAGAAAATTATTGCTTTTTTTTGGCATTTGTTGTATGATATATACAAGTAATATATTATTTTTTCAAGGAGGACTTTCAAATGGAAAACTTAAACAGAAATCTCTTAACTAACGGCTTTAAATTTAATGATGACTTAAAAATCGGTACAACAGAAAAAATGCCCGAAAAAGTTATTCAATTTGGAGAAGGCAATTTCCTTCGCGCGTTTGTGGACTATATGTTTGATGAATTAAACGGAGCCGGTAAATTCGGCGGAAGCATCACTTTGGTTCAGCCAATTGAGTTTGGTCCAATCACAGGTTTTATAAACGAGCAGGAGGGGCTTTACACATTGCTCGCCAGAGGTCTTGAACAAGGTAAGGAAGTTTGCAACAAAAGACTTATAACCTCTGTAACACGATGTTTAAATCCTTACGCCGATTTTGATAAATACATTGGTTGCGCGAAAAATCCTGAACTTCGTTTCGTGGTTTCAAACACAACCGAATCAGGCATTGTATATAACAAAGAAGATATGGTTACAGGTAAACCTCAAAACTCATTCCCCGCTAAAATAACAGCTTTTCTTTATGAAAGATACAAAGAATTCAACGGAGACTCCTCAAAAGGTCTTGTGTTTATTCCATGTGAACTTATTGACGACAATGGAAAAACTCTTAAAAAATATGTTTTACAACACGCGAAAGACTGGAATCTTGAAAAAGAGTTTATTGATTGGATTGAAAACGCCAACGTATTTACAAGCACTCTTGTTGACAGAATTGTAACAGGTTATCCTCGCTCAGACGCCGACGCTCTTTGTGAGGAATTTGGCTATAAAGACAATCTTATTGACACAAGCGAAATTTTCCATTTTTGGGTTATTGAGGGTCCGGAGGAACTTGCGAAAGAACTTCCTTTCGACCAAATCGGCTTAAATGTTCTTTTCACTCCAAACGCAAAACCATATAAAAAACGTAAAGTAAGAATCTTAAACGGAGCACATACTTGCAGCGTTTTAGCGGCATATCTTTGTGGCAAGAATACCGTAGGCGAGCTTATGAAAGACAAGAAATTTTATACCTACCTTGAAAAAGCGTTAAATGATGAAATCATTCCAACTCTTTCAGACCTTGATTACAACGATTTAAAATTCTTTGCTGACGCCGTATTTGACAGATTCCAAAACCCATATATTCAGCATTTTCTTTTAAATATAGCTTTAAACTCAACGTCAAAATTCAGAGCGAGAGTTCTTCCGTCAATAACAGAATATATCACTGAGAAAAAAGAACTTCCAAAAGTATTAACTTTCTCATTCGCCGCTTTACTCGCTTTCTATAAAGGAGACGAAATCAAAGACGGAGCTTTAATCGGAAAAAGAGGCGAAGAAACTTACGAAATTAAAGACGACGCTGAAGTTCTTGAATTATTTAAGGACTTATGGGCAAAATGTACAGAAACAGATAAAACTTCTGTCGCTGAATTGGTAAAGACAATTTGTGCAAATGAGAAAATATGGGGAATTGACTTAAACTCTCTTACAGGTTTCGCTGAAAAAGTAACAGAACACCTCTACAATATAATAAACAATGGAACACAATCAGAAATTGACGCTCTTTTAGCGTAAAATACGGAGGAATGTTAATGAAAACAGATAACGCCATCAAAATTAATGATAATGACAATGTTGTTGTCGCTCTCTCAAATATTACGAAAGGCGATGATGTATTTGGTATTTCCGCCGAGGAGAATATTGACCGCGGTCACAAAATGGCTCTTGTTGATATAAAAGAAGGAGAAAATATCATAAAATACGGCTATCCAATCGGACACGCCACAAAAGACATAAAAAAAGGCGAATGGATTCATACCCACAATTTAAAAACAAATCTCAAAGGCCTTTTAGAATATCAATATAATCCTCATCTCAACGAGCTGAAAAAAGACAAAGAAGCGACTTTCATGGGTTACAACAGAAAAGACGGCTCTGTCGGAATAAGAAACGAAATATGGATAATAAACACTGTTGGTTGTGTAAACAAGGTTTCAGAAAGAATAGCCAAAGAAGCCAATAAAAAATACGCTGGAAAAACAGACGGAATTTTCACATTTGTTCACCCATTTGGCTGTTCTCAGCTCAGCGAAGACCATGAGAACACACAAAAACTTCTCGCCGGTATGGTAAGACATCCAAACGCCGCCGGAGTTTTAGTATTAAGCCTTGGCTGTGAGAATAACAATATAACCGAATTTAAAAAAATTCTTGGAGACTACGATGAAGACAGAGTAAAATTTGTAATCGCTCAAGATTATGAGGATGAAGTTGAGGAAGCCGTAAAAGTAATCGGAGACCTTGTAAAATACGCTGAACAATTTAAACAAGAGCCAATAAGCGCGAGCAAATTAGTAATCGGATTAAAATGCGGCGGTTCGGACGGGTTTTCGGGAATCACAGCAAACCCTCTTGTCGGAAGAATTTCCGATATACTTGTTCAGCACAACGGAACAACAGTTCTTTCAGAAGTTCCCGAAATGTTTGGAGCGGAAACAATACTTATGAATCGTTGTCAAACTCCTGAGCTTTTTGACAAAACAGTACATTTGATTAATGATTTCAAAGAGTATTTTATGAGATATAATCAAGAGGTATATGAGAACCCTTCCCCCGGAAACAAAAAAGGCGGAATTTCCACATTGGAGGACAAATCCCTTGGCTGTACACAAAAAGGCGGAACAAGTAATGTTATGGCTGTTTTAGGATACGCCGAAAAAGCAACAACTCCCGGTCTTAATCTTCTGAAAGGTCCCGGAAACGATATTGTCGCGATAACAGGATTAATGGCTTCAGGCTGTCATATAATACTGTTTACAACAGGACGCGGAACGCCTGTCGGCGCTCCTGTTCCAACCATCAAAATCTCAACAAACTCCGACTTATACAATAGAAAAAGAGAATGGATAGATTTCAATGCCGGAGCATTGCTTGAGGGTAAAACAATGGACGAGCTCTCAGAGGAGTTTTTCCAATATATATTAAAAGTAGCCTCAAAAGAGATAAGAACTAAAAACGAAATTCACGATTACAGAGAAATCTCAATTTTTAAAGATGGTGTAACCCTTTAATTTTAAAAATAAAAGCTCTGGGACACTAATTTTAAAACACAAATTTTTATTTTGTTATAAAAAATTAAAGTTGTCATCAAAAATCAATTTATACAAAATCTATAATATTCTTTCAGCGAAACATAGTTTCGCGTAAAAGTTCTTTGTCTCGCTTTCTTTCAAGAAAGCGGGCGGGCAGTGGGCAGAGCCCACGGTCTAAAAAAATAAAATAAATTTTTCAGGAGGTAAAAAAATGAACTTTATCGACCAAGACTTTTTGTTAAAAAACGAAACAGCGAAAAAATTGTTTAACGACTACGCGAAAGAACAGCCTATTTTTGACTTTCATTGTCATTTAAGTCCAAAAGAAATTTATGAGAATAAAAATTTTGAGGATATCACTCAAGCCTGGCTTGGCGGCGACCATTATAAATGGAGAGCTATGCGTTCATTGGGCATTGATGAAAAATACATTACAGGAAAAGAAACCACAAGCTTTGAAAAATTCAAAATGTGGGCAAGAACAATTCAATACGCTATCGGAAATCCATTATATCATTGGACACACCTTGAACTCCAAAGATTTTTTGGAATCTATGAACCATTGACAGAAGATAACGCCAAAGAAGTATTTGATAAAGTAAATTCTCTTCTTCAGCAGGATGATTTCAAAGTTCGTGAACTTATCAAAAAATCAAATGTAAAAATCGTTAATACAACAGATGACCCTGCTGACACTCTTGAATATCATCAGCTTATCAAGGACGACCCAACAATTGAGTTAAAAGTCCTCCCTGCGTTTCGCCCTGATAAAGCTTTAAATATTGACGCTAAAACATTTGTCGAATACATTAAAACTCTTGCCGACGCCGCTAAAGCTGAAATCAAAAGCTTTAAAAATCTTACAGATGTTTTAAAAAGCAGAATGGATTTATTTGAGAAAATGGGTTGTTGTGCGTCAGACCACGCTTTCACTTATGTACCTTGCTCATTAGCTTCAGAAGATGAGGTTGAGGCTATTTTCGCAAAAGCTCTTAAAGGTGAAACTCTTATAAAAGAGGAAATTGATAAATACAAAACAGCCCTTATGAGATTTTTGGGAGCCGAATACTCAAAACGCGGATGGGCAATGGAACTTCATATGAATATCAAGCGTGATAATAATACAAGAATGTTTGAGAAAATGGGTCCGGACACAGGTTTTGACTGTATTTCAGATTGGTCAAGCGCTGAGGGCTTAACAAACCTTCTCGACACATTAGATTATAAAAACAATCTTCCAAAAACAATCATTTTTGCGGGAAATCCTGCCGACAATCAAGTTTTCGGAACAATATTGGGATGTTTCCAATCAAGCGAGGCTCCGTCAAAAATCCAATTCGGAACAGCTTGGTGGTTTAACGATAATAAAGACGGAATGGAAGCTCAAATCAAAGCGTTGGGCAATCTTGGCGTCCTTGGAAAATTTATTGGTATGCTTACAGACTCCCGAAGCTTCCTTTCATATCCAAGACACGAATATTTCAGAAGAATTTTATGTAATATAGTTGGTCAGTGGATTGAAGATGGTGAATACGCCAACGATATAGAATTCGCTGGAAAACTTATTTCTGATATTTGCTACAAAAACGCCCTTACCTACTTTGGTATGGATAAATAATAGTTTTTAAACATGTTCTAAGAAAAAAGAGCAAAGCTAGAAAAATAGCTTTGCTCTTTTTTAAAATAATCTCAAAAAATCTATTAAAAGTCAACTTCCGTTCCATAATACACACAAGTAAGAAGTTTTTCCATTTCAGCCGGAGTAATAGGTCTTGGGTTAGAACCTGTACAAGCATCAGAAACAGCCAATTCAGCAATCTTAGAAACTTTTTCTTTAAACTCGTCCTCTAAAATACCGAATTCCTTTAAAGTCTTAGGAATACCGAGTTTAACGTTATACTCATCAATCTTATCACAAAGAGCGTCAACACATTCAGAATCAGTACCATTAATACCAACGCTTCTAGCTATATCAGCATAACGTGACTCAGCGTTTTTAGCGTTATATTTAATTACGTAAGGCAAATATATAGCATTAGCGCATCCATGAGGAATATGACCGGTTGAAAAAGCCGCTCCGGTTTTATGAGCCATTGAATGAACAATGCCAAGCAAAGCGTTAGTAAAAGCTTGTCCCGCGAGGCATTGAGCGTAGTGCATTTGTTCTCTCGCGTCATTATCTCCGCCATAAGAATCCGGCAAATAATCAAAAACCATATGAATAGCTTTTAAAGCGAGAGGGTCTGTAAAAGGACTATTCAAAGTAGATACATAAGCTTCAATAGCGTGAGTCAAGGCATCCATACCCGTATGAGCGACGAGCTTCGGGGGCATAGTTTCAGCGAGCTGAGGGTCAACAATAGCAATATCAGGAGTAATGTTAAAATCCGCCAAAGGATATTTAACACCTGTAGAATAATCTGTAATTACTGAAAAAG
Organism: uncultured Eubacteriales bacterium; assembly: GCA_949738935.1. Lineage (GTDB taxonomy): Bacteria > Bacillota > Clostridia > Lachnospirales > CAG-274 > MGBC114079. The sequence goes on from CATJCJ010000366.1 coordinate 19,706, forward strand.
CGGTAACTTCTGTAGCCGTACCTGATGTTGAGGGAACAGCGACAAATTTAGCCTTTTGTCTTAATTCAGGGAAAGAGAAAGGCTCAATAATTTTCTCAAAAGACGTATCCGGATACTCATAAAATACCCACATAGCTTTAGCGGCATCAATAGGAGAGCCTCCGCCCATAGAAATAATCCAGTCAGGCTCAAACTCACGCATAACAGCGGCGCCTTTCATAACAGTCTCAACAGACGGGTCAGGCTCAACATTCTCAATAAGCTTTGTTTCAATTCCTGCCTCTTTAAGATAAGACAAAGCCTTATCAACAAAGCCAAATTTTTTCATAGACCCTCCGCCAAGTACAAGAACAGCCTTTTTACCTTTCAGATTTTTAAGCTGCTCCAAAGAACCCTTTCCATAATACAAATCTCGTGGCAAAGTAAATCTCATCATAATATAAATCCCCCTTAAAAATATAATATCAGCGATATATTTATAGTCAAAGTTATATTTTAATTTTATAGCAATCCAATCTAAAAATAAACAGGTTTGCCGATGAAAATAATTTTTATCTCGTCTTCTTTTGTTCATTTTTAAATTGAATTACTATAAATATATATCACTTGATAAGAGTTTAACATAAAATACATTTTTTGTAAATAATAAAAAAATCAACTTACAACAACGCTTACATTATCTTGAACAATATTTTCAGCCTTTTCAATAAAAATAGGCTTTTGAGAATTAATATAAACGTTTTTTAAAGTCACATCATGCACAGGCATTTCAGAAAGTCCCGAAATAGAGATAGGAACATCTGTTTTCGCGCAAGTAACATTACTAATCTTAATATTTTTAAACTCAGGAATTTCCTCAGGAGCGGTTGTTTGACCAGCTTTTGTATCCATATCATATCCCATTGTAAAAATAATGGCTTCTCTTGATATTTTAGTCATATTAACACCATCAATAAATATGTCCTCAACAACACCGCCTCTTCCTATACAGCTTTTAAATCTAAGACCCGTATCAGTTCCAATAAACGTACAATTCCTCACGTAGATATTTTTTATACCTCCGGACATTTCGCTTCCGGCAACAAAACCACCATGGCCGTGATAAACGGTACAATTTTCAAATCTAACATATTCACAAGGAGTGGCAAGTTTTCTTCCGTCCTCATTTTTACCCGACTTCACGCATAAAGCGTCATCACCAACATCAAAAATTGAATCTTTTACAATAACATATTTACAAGAATCCACATCAATCCCATCGCCATTCTGAGAATACCAAGGATTTTTAACATAAATATTTTGAATTAATATATTCTCGCAAAGCCAAGGGTGAAGAGCCCATGCGGGAGAATTTTCAAAAGTAGGGCCATCAAGTAAAATATTTTTACATCTTGTAAAATTCAAAAGAACAGGCCTCAAATAATCTCTGTATTTTTGACATAACTCTTTATCTTTAAGAATAGATGGATTAGGAATAATTTCCCTGTTAGCTTCCATAGCCATTTCCGTAGGCCACCAGATGGTTTCTTTACCCTCAACCACAACCCCGCCTGATTTAACAATAGAATTCCACATTCTTTCCGTCATTTTAAATTTTTTAACAGGCCGCCAAGCTCCGCCATTTCCATCCAAAACACCCTTACCCGTAATAGCGATATTCTCACAATCCTTAGCGTAAATGGGCGAAATACATCTATATGTAAAAAATCCCTCCCAGCTTGTATATATGAGCTCATAATCATCAAAGTTAGGACTAAATAAAATAACAGCCCCACTTTCAAGATGAAGATTAACATTACTTTTCAAAATAATAGGACCACAAAACCAAATTCCTCTGGGAACAATAACACGGCCCCCGCCCTGTTTTGAGCACTCAGAAACAGCGTTATTTATAGCCTCTGTATTAACAAATTTTCCGTCACCTTTCGCTCCAAAATCCGTGATAATAAAATCCTTATCATTAAATTTAGGAATTTCCACTTTAAAATCAAAATTATTCATTAACGTAAAATCCTCCTTAAAAACGCGCCAAATATAATCAAAAAAAGTAAAAACCGGTAAATTGGAATTTACATATATATTATACCAAAACTTTTAAAAAATATATAGTAAATTTATAAAATATCTGATAAAATATAATAAATCCGTAAACCACAGTCAATAGATAAAATTCAAAAGCTATATATTTTTTAGCTAAACATAAAAACATAGGAGTGATAAGAAATGCCAATTAAAGTACCTGATAATCTACCAGCAGGAGAGATATTAAGTAAAGAAAATATTTTCGTAATGAAAGAAAGCCGAGCTTTTCATCAAGATATCCGACCCCTGCAAATAGTCTTATTAAATCTTATGCCAAAAAAGCAAGAGACCGAAGTTCAATTACTTCGTCTTCTAAGCAATAGTCCCTTACAGGTTGATGTAAATTTTTTAAGAATTGAGAGCCATATTCCAAAAAATACTTCTATGGATTATCTTTCAACATTTTATAAAGTCTTTGACGATATAAAAGATAAAAAAATTGACGGAATGATTATAACAGGAGCTCCAATAGAACAGCTGGAATATGAGGAAATAACATATTGGGACGAACTCACTGAAATTTTTGAATGGACAAAATCAAATGTAACAAGCACTCTTCACATATGCTGGGGAGCGCAAGCAGGGTTGTATTATCACTACAAAGTTCCAAAATATAATCTCAAAAAAAAGATGTTTGGAGTTTTTGAGCATACAAAAGTTTACAAACATTATGATTTGCTGAGAGGTTTTGACGACGTTTTTTATGTTCCCCACTCAAGGCATTCTGAGATAAGAAAAGAAGATATAGAGAAAATAGACGAACTTGAGATATTGTCCGAATCCAAAGAATCAGGCGTATATATAGTAGCGTCAAAAAATGGAAAACAAATATTCGTGACAGGGCATTCAGAATATGACTCAAACATATTAAAAAACGAGTATTTAAGAGATAAAAGCAAAGGAATAGATATAGAAGTACCAAAAAACTATTTCAAAGACGATGAACCAAACAATGAGCCAATAGTGAAGTGGAAATCTCACTCCAGCTTATTGTTTAACAACTGGCTCAATTATTATGTATATCAAATGACGCCATATGAATTATAAGTGTCATTCTTACAAAAACCCCCTATAATAACTAAATTATAGGGGGTTTTTATAAATTCGCTTTCCCCAGTCCTGCCAAAAAGGATTGGGAAAAGTCTTAATTTAATAAAAAATGAAACTTAGATTTAAAACAAAATTAAAATCTCTTCCAAACTTCATAAAGAATTTTAGCGGCTTCCTCACGAGTCAAATTATCCTTAGGATTAATAGCACCGCCGCTGCCGGATATAATACCAGAGCCAACAAGTTTGCTAACACTGTCCTTAGCATAATCAGACACATTTGCGGAGTCACTGAATTTACTTATATCAGCGGAATCCAATTTAACATTTGCTTTTTCAAGAGTTCTGGCGATAATAGTCATAACATCTTGTCTGGAAATATTTTCTTTAGCGCCAAACATAGTGTCACTGATACCTTTAACAAGCTCTTCCTCTCTAGCCGCAGCGATAGCCTTGCTGTAATAGTCAGAAGAGGAAACATCACTAAATCCTGAATCCTTGTCTGAACTAATATCAATAACCTGAGAAAGCATCAACACAAAGTCGCCTCTCTTAATCTTAGCTTTAGGAGCAAATGTATTCTCATTAACACCATTTATAATACCTCTTGCCGCGAGAGCATCAACATAAGGCTTAGCCCAATTTCCATCCATATCCGAGAAAGAAACATTAACCAACTCGGCTCCATAAGTACCGGAACCCATAGCCGGAGCGAAAGCTTTGCCTTTCTCAGCGTCATAATAACCGGCTTTAATAATCTTTTTATTTCCGTTTGCGTCAATAAATGAAACAACAATATTATCAGGATTTGAGGTATCACCGCTAAATGGAATTTCAACCCAAGCAGGCAATTTTCTCAAATCAGCGCCATTAGCGAATTCAACCTTAGCTGCGTTTCCGTTAAACTCACTTGATGGAGCGATAGAAACTTTTCCCGCCAAAGCCGCTGAAACCTCAACTTTAGCGCCATTCTCAGCCTCAGCGGAGACTGTAATGTTCTTATCAGTTGTATTTAAGTTTCCATTTTGGGTATTGTTATTTTCTGTATTACCATTTGTATTACTATTTTGAGAGTTATTTCCTGTGTTACTATTATCCTTATTATTTTCTTTATTAGAAGAAGACGAAGTACTTGATGAGTTGCTTCTCTTAGAAGAGCCGCCGCCTCCAAAAGTACCCTTAATTATAACTGAGCCTTCTTCAGTCTTATCCTCAGATTTTGTTGTTGTCTCAACAATCTCGTCATATCCGGGAACATTTTGAATCTTACTCTTAACCGCGTCAGTAAGCTGCAAGAAACCATTAAGCTGGAACTCACCTGTCTTTTTATCCTGTGGAATATGACCGTCAACAACAGGACTCTTAACACTTACAAAGAAATCGTCAGTAACCATGTCAGTACCTGAAGCGTTCATAGAACCTGGCTGGTCAGTTCTCTTAATATAGTTATAATCCTGCTCAAAGCTTTCTATCGGTTCTCTAACAATGTTTCCGTTCTCATCTTTCACAATATTACGGTCTTTGTCTCTAACAGCCTGAGAAGTACTTCCATAATTTGTAATACTGTCTCCGCCGTTAGCGGCGCCTGACTGTGGTTTATATGAGATAATACCTTTTACGTTGTAGAAACAGTCAACAGTATTACTTCCGCTGTACAATGTAAAGTTAGAACCCTCATTATTATAAGAAACAGTGTTTCTTATAGTCATAAGAGGATTACTGTTTGATGTAATACCGGAATTACCGTTCTCAAAAGCGATACAATTTATAAGAACATTGTTTACGTCCATATTGTCACCGCCCATTTTAAATCCGTTTCTACCGCCTCTGGTCTGATCCCAGCGAGTACTCGTACCATCATCCTGAAGTCTGTATCCGCCTTTGTAAGTAATACATCCGTCAAGAGTAACAGGAGCCATATAACCTCCCGATTGTTTACAGAACAAATCCCAGCCGTCATCAGCGTTATGATGAGAAACACATCCAACAAGTTTGTTTCCATAACCAACCGTAAGTTTTATAGCGTAACCATCGGCGTTATTGTGTGAGGAATCCGCACAGTTCCAAACCTCGCAGTTTTTAAGAAGATTGTTTGTCGGCCAATCCTGTACCGTCAACTGGTCAGAACTTGTACGGCTTACACACATACCTGAGTCTTGACAATCATAAATTTTAATATTCTCAATCAAACCGTTATCAGCGCCTGTATGGAAAGGCTTAGCGTTCTTTCCGCCGTTTCTTATATGGAAGTTTTTAAACGTCCAGTTATCGGCGTGATTTTCAAAGCCGTTGTCTTTGTCTTGAAGGTCAAATATAGCGTCTCCGTCAGGAACATCCACACCCGGAACAGCGTAACCCTCTTCTTCAGCCTGATATTTATTATAACCTATAATAGCTTTTCTCTTCTCTTTTGTTCCGGCGCTTGTTTCCTCAATTATACTTTTAGAGTTTTTATAGTAAACACCCGGGAGAAGAATAATTGTCTGACCTCTCTGCATAAGTCCAAGAGCGACGTCAAATCTCATAGGGTCTGTAATATCCCCTGTTTCCTCAAGATTTTTATTAGTCTTCTTAGCTTCATCTATCTGTTTGTCAGGAGCGACATAGATAAATTTCTTAGAGGTATCAAAATTACCTTTATGAGAAATCTCATACGTATAATAAACGGGGTCATAAGACGAAATCTCCTGATATTGAAGAGAGCTTTCAGGAAGATAACCCGGCTCATATCTTACAGTAAACACACTTGTAGCGTTTTCTTTAAGTTTAACAGGGTATATAGTTTCCTTTTTCTGAATCATAGCGTCTTGGAAAATAACCTTTCCGTCTTGCTGAATTGTTACTTTTCCTCCCGAATTATTACTTGTTCTCAAAACAAGCTTATAATCAGTTGTTTGAGAATAAATACTTGATTTAAGATACAACTTTGGAACAGTAGCTTTTTTTGTCTCAACAAGAATAGGCTTCATATCTGTTTTCGGGTCTGATTTAACAAGATTTACATTACTTACCGTAACATCAGCGTAACGGCTCGCGAAGAAACCTACATATATATTATCTGGATCCAGAACGTCAAGATCAGCCTCGCCGGACTCCTCATCATAGCTTACAAAGTCCGTCCTGAACTCGCCTGTTTGATAATCATAACAAACGCCCTTATATCCTGAAGGATATACCTGGTTACCGCTTGCATCTTTTCCGCCTGAAAGTCTCTCAAGAACGATATGATATCTGCTTCCCGGACTTGGGAAATCTTTTGAAAGTCTATTGCCAACAGTAGGTCTTTTAACATTTGGACTAGCGTCATAAGGATTGTCCTCGATAAACGTTCTATAAAGAAGATTTATACGATTCTTTTGAGTATCAAACTCATAACTCGAGTGATTAGGGTCTTTAGGCCATCCGCTTCCGCTATAGCCGCCGATAAAAACAGCGTTAGAGTAATTATAAGTGGATACGCTGTAAGGTTCAGGCTCCCCGTTTTTATCCTTAAGAGCTTTTTTCGCGTCATAAACGAACTGAATAGTAGCTTTGTCTTTCTCGCCTACAATTCTTATATTGCCGTCAATATCCGGGTCCGGCACAAGGCTTATAATATCTCTCGCCATAATACCAAAACCTTCCTGACCGTCTCTAACCTCGTCATTATCACCGTTGACATAAGAATGCACATAAAAGTCAGCGCTCAATCTAAAATTATCTTTAGTGCTCAGTCTTGTATAGTAAAAAGTCTGACCATCGTTAGAGTCAGCGATTTTACCGGCGCCGCTGAGAGCCCACATTCTTATTGAGGAACCTTTTTCCTCAATATTTTCCTCACCTGTATAACTCTTAATAGGATTTTTGGCTGACGAACCTGTTACCTCAAACTTATCTTTAATAGGATTACCATTTTTATCATAAACACTGCCATTCATTCTTGTGTCAAATTTAACTTCTCTTCCGTCAGCGTGTTTAAATACCATACCTTGTTTATTTTCCTTAGGCTTATCAGAGTTAAACGGGTCTGAAGTCGTACCGCTTGTTGATGCCCCAAAAATAATTGGTTTCCAGTAGTTCTTACCATATTCAGCCTCTGACCTTACTGTAATCGGAAGAACTATAGGTTCTGTACCAAAAGCCTCACTGCTTTCAGGGAACACAATCTTAATCTGATTTGGTTTTGACTTGTCTCTGCTTTCTCTTATGTCAAACTCATCAAGGTTAATCTCATATTCTGATGATGGAGCGACAACCTCGTTACCGTCAGAATACAAATAAGTAATCTCAACTCTTCCTTTATTATACTGCGCTGTCCCCTCTTCCTCAGTACCTAAAACCCCCTCATCGTTTCCGTTATAATAATCGTACCACTTTTTAGGGTCATAGCTTGATGGGTCTTCTCTCAACTCAGGGTATGTGGTTCTTGGATAAGAAGTTATATACGCCTTAATAAAGATTTTCTTCTGAACATTAACAGTAAAAGAAGTAGTAAACTTAGAGTTAAATTTACTTGTGACAGTAATTTCGCGTTCTCCTATTTTTGATGTGTCAAGATTATCGGAAACAATATATTCCGATTCCTGAAGAAAAACAGATTTGGTCGTTTGTCCGTCACTTGATGTGTAATAACCTTTAACGCTCAAACCGTCATTATTTTGCTTCTCACCAAGATAATAAACTGTCTTAGCGGGTTTTGATAAAACCTTTATATAAGAAAGCTTATAAGGTGAAATAGAACCCTTATAAGAAGCTTTAGCGCTTCCGGAGCCTATATCGGGAGTTTCTTTTCTTCTGACAACAAAGTCCAAATTATCTCCCGCCATATCAGCGGTAATAAAATCATTCTCACCAACAACTTTGCCCTTTACAAGGATATCATAGTCGCCTCTCTCAAGAAGAACGTCTTTACTGCCGTCATTATAATCAGCTTTGACAACCATATTATCGGTTCTTAAATATTGACCTTCATAATAATCTGTTTTCATTGGGAATGACTCAATTTTAATTTCTGTACAAGATTTCTTCAGAATCTCAATCTCATAATCCAAAGAAACCTCGCCGACAGTAATTTTGGCCATTTGTTTTCCAACTAAATTTTTGTCATATCCCGTAATACTGTAACCTTCCTCAAGTTCTTTCTCAGTACCATCGGAATATACAACAGCCACCTTAAGACCGTCAAGAGCTGGCTCATTTCCCGCGAGAGCTGTTCTGTCGGGAGCGTCGTTTACAACCTTAAGTTCCATGGCCTCACGCTCGTCAACAACAAGTTTAATATTGCTGAATGTGGCGTTAACGTCTCGAGCTGAGTAAATCGCGGGATATATAAGAGTATTATTGCCGTCGGCGCCCATAAAGTTTTCCTTAGCGAAATCATATTTAAATTTTTCATCTCCGCAAGAAACCATATAGACATATCCAATTTTCTCAATTTTAAGGTCAAAAGTTCCTCTGTTCGCTCCGCCGCTGAAACTTTTAGATAATCTTATAAATTTATTATCAGGTTTACTAGCGTAAACACGAGGCTGTATCTTATAATTTCCTTCCGCGTCAAAAGCGGCTCTTGTGTTAGCTCCTATATAACCGGAGTTATCGTTTTCCATAGCGATACCAAGAGAAACACTTGGAGGCGTTTGCATAATTGGGGCCATAACAAGAATACCGGCGGAAGACTGCGCCGGATTTGACGCTCCTGTTGGCAAAAGATTGTCAATATTCATTGTCGCTGAAAAAACAAAATCTTTTGTTATATCAACGCCTTTTTTCGGAGCGTAATAGCCAAATGAGTCCTCTGTATCAGAAAATTTGCCGTTAGCTCCCGGAGATGTAGCCGTAACATTATCAACCGAGTTAACTTTAATGTTATCTTTTCCGCCTGTTTTTCCAGTCATCCACTCTGTAACAGTTGTAAAGTCCGCGAGGTCGATATCAGAATCCTCAGCGTTTGTGGTTGTTTCAGAGTCCCCGGAAACTTCCTCAATAATTAAATCCGATGAGCCGTCAGAAGAACTCAAATCGCTGTTATTTTCAGCGCTTTCATCCTCAGAAGCGTCCGCATCTTGATTTTCAGTCTCATCAGAAACGTCAGTATCCTGATTTTCAGTCTCATCAGCAGGAACATCGATATCCTGATTTTCAGCCTCATCAGCAGGAACGTCGGTATCCTGATTTTCGACCTCATCAACAGAAACGTCAGCGTCCTGAACAATTTCCTCAACAGAAGTATCCAAGTTGTCCTGGGACAAAGCGGCCTCTTCTTCAGCGTTAACAGTAAAAAATGAGCCAAATGTCATAGTAAGCGCCAAAGTAAAAGCCAATAATCTTCGTTTCATAGGTTTTCCTCCTTCTTAATAAATTTGTATTTACAAATATTTCGTGTCCGCCAACAATGAAGGCCTAAAAAAATTGTCCGGCATAAAAAAAATATTTGTTTA
>CATJCJ010000367.1 GCA_949738935.1 uncultured Eubacteriales bacterium
AACCGGGCAGTATCGGAAAAGATAGCGGAGCATGGGAAAGAGAGGAGGCTGGCAGACAGTCCGAGAGGACGTATTTCGGTAAAAGAGAAACTTGCCGAGATGCGGGAGAAGGCATATGGGCAGAAAATGCCGGAAAAGCCGGATATTTCAAAGAGGAAAGGGAAGGAGGAAAGTTTGTAGGTAATAATGAAGGGCAGTAAAAAATTGGCTGCCCTTATAAAAAGCAATATAAAGGTTTTGAAACTTGTGGAAAGCAGATTTTTTCTTAATTTTATGTAGATAATGGATGATATTTAGAATTATTTGTAGTAAAATATTTATGTTTGGAAAAGTGGCAAAAATTACAGTACAATTTGTGTTATGGCATAGGGTTGAATGTTATACATCACTATAACAATGAAGGTGATAGATAATGAATAATTTTAGTATGGATATCAGTGAGTTAGGAGTTGTGCAGTCAGCTTCAAAAATATGGGAAAAAATTAGCATATTGAGAAATCTTGATGAACGTGAAAAAGGAAAATACTCTAGAAGATGGATTTGGGAATTGCTTCAAAATGCAAAGGATGCTTCTATAGATTCAGTTAATGTAAAGATCGATTATTTTCCGCAACAGATAATCTTTTCGCACGATGGTAAAAAGTTTACTTGTAAGGATTTGTTATCATTAGTGACACAAACTTCTTTTAAGGAAATGGAACAGGAGCAAGCAACAGGAAAATTTGGAACAGGCTTTATTACGACACATTTAATTTGTGAAAGAATACGAATAAATGGATTGATACGTGATTATGATGGGAGAATAAAAAAGTTAGATTTTATTTTAGATAGATCAGGAAAAACACGTACAGAAGTGCAAGACTTAATAAAAGAACAGTTAGTAAAAATAGAGGAGATTAATAAAACAGATAAAATTTCTTATGTTTTGAATAATGATTTTTCAACGAGTTTTACTTATGAAATAAATGAAAATTTTGCGGATATAGTTCGACATGGAGTAAATGAATTGTATTTTTGTTCACCATATGTCTTAGCATTTGTGCCTAAAATAAAAAGTATTTCGATTAATGGGCAGTCAAAAAATACTTTTAGAATAGGCAATATACTTAATTATAATCAAGCATTTCAAAAATATACTTATGAGCAACAAGGAGAAGCCCTAATGATTTATAAATTTAAAGAGATATCTTTAGGGATTCCTGTAAAATCAGATAATTGTAACAGTATTGTAGAATTAAATGAAAATATTCCTAAAATTTTTTGTGATTTTCCGCTGATAGGAACTGAGAAATTCCCATTGCCTACAACAATAAATAGTAAAATGTTTGATATTACAGAGCCACGAGATGGAATAATGCTTGGAAGTAGTAGAAATAAAGAATTACTAAAGGATTACATAACAGCTTATAGAGAATTTTTGACGAAACTTGCAATGGAAAATTATGAAAATCTGTATTTACTTTGTAAAATAGGAAGTTCGGAAGATGATTGGTTGCAAAATAATATATTAAATGAATTGAAAATGGTTTATAGAAGAATCCCCATAGTGAAAACTATGGAAGGCAAACTTGAAGTGATAGAAAATCAAGATGGAAGTGTTAATATTTTATTTCCAGCTGAAAATGATAGTAGAATAAAAGATGATTTATGGGATTTGTGTTCGAATTTCAACTTTAATAAAAAAACACTTCCAGTAAAAGAGGAAAATTGCAAGTGGATTACTGTCATCAAAGAAGATAAGTTCAAATTAAATTTGAATAAAATTTTTAATATGATAAATTCTCTAAATAATATTAATGATTTATGTAGCAGAATTAAAAAGGAAATTAATGTTATAGATTGGATTAATTTACTAATTAATATTTTAGATAAGAAAGAAACTTTACAAATTGAGTTAGCTAGGATTAAGATGATTCCTAATCAAAATGGTGATTTCTGTATTGAAGCTGGACTAAAAAAAGACAATAATATTTCGGAGGAGTTAAAGGATATATTGTATGATTTGGGTGAAGATATTCGTAGGAATTTGAGAAATCATCAAATAAAAATCCCAAATGAAGAAAATAAAGAATCTTTAACCAATATGGATATTGCTACCAAGATAAGAATTAAAGTGTATGAACTACTACAAAAAGAGAATGAACCAGGTGCTATAAGAACAGAACATACCAAGATGGTATTTAAAAAACTTATCATATGGTTTAGTAATAATCATCAGGAGGCAGAAAGAATTTTTTCGGACCTTTATGAAAATAAGCACAAGTTATATGATGATAAAGAGATTATTAAAAATATTCAATTATCTCAAGAAATCACAAAAATAATGCAAGATAACGGAATAACTGAGATTCAAGAGATTCGGAATATTATAGAAAAAGGTAAATATGTTGAGGTTCTTACAGAAAATAGCCTTGCTTGTATGGGAATTATAAATGAAGAGGAATTTGAACGAGTATTTGCTAATGAGGATATAAAATCATATTTTAATTATGAGAAAAAACCGACTCCTGAAAATTTTATTTATGCACAGAAGATAATTCAACGTGCAAAGAAAAATGTATTGGAGTTTTTGAAACAATATCCACAAGAATATGATTGTAGTTCATATCAGGAAACAGCAACAACTATTTTAGCAGGTATTAAGAAAAATGGGAAACCCATAAAAATTGTTGTTAGACCAAGTGATGGGGATAAGATATACATATATTATCAATCAGAGTTAGATACAATGGATTATGAAGATTATGAATTATGGGTAGATAATAACCAAGACACTCCAAGACAACTCACATTTGGAAAATTACTAAAAATTACAGGAGTTAAAGTTATTCCATTACAAAAGATATTTTATTAGGAGATAAAGTATGCTTGATGATAGAATTATAAAGGAATTAATTAGTGGGAATTTGGACAAGCCAATAAAGTTATTTACAAGTATGGAATCAGCAAAGGACATAGCGATTATAATAGCAGCATTTGCAAATACAAATGGAGGATATTTACTTTTTGGAGTGCAATATACATTGGGGGTAAATAGGATAATAGGACTTGCACAAGATTTTAAAATTAATATTATAATGCAAGAGATTCCAAAATTGTTTGGAATAGTCCCGAATTATGAATATGGTTGGATAAAAATTCAAAATGAACGTCCAATATTTGCAATGAAAGTAAATAAATCTAAAGAAGTAATATTGGTACAAGGGAATAGATATGAGATGCATGAAAATGAAATTGTTAAAGTGGAGGAGAGAAAAGAAATGGATTATACAAAAGTATTTATCGTTCATGGTAGAGATAATGAGGCTAAGCAAGAGGTGGCAAGATTTATTGAAAAATTGGGATTAGAGGCAATAATTTTACATGAACAAGTGAGTCGGAGTCATACAATTATTGAAAAAATTGAAGAGTACTCAAATGTTGGGTATGCGGTTGTAATATATACTCCTTGTGATGAAGGAAGGCTAAAAGGTGAAAAGGAATTTAACAGTCGAGCACGCCAAAATGTTGTTTTTGAACATGGATTTTTGATGGGAAAAATAGGACGTAAAAATGTATGCGCATTGGTAAAAGGAAACATTGAAACTCCAAATGATATTTCAGGAGTTGTCTATGAAAATATGGATATAGGTGGAGCGTGGAAGTTGTCTATAGCAAAAGAATTAAAGGCAGCAGGCTATCAAATTGATATTAATAATATTCTCTAATATATTTTATAAATGGATATAGGATGAGTTTTTTATATTACAGTGGGAATGGCGGAAAGGAGATAGGATTAAATTGCAGAAATCGAAACGAATAAGGGCAGTAATATTCACTCAAGCGTGAGAGTAAATAAAAGACAGTATGCAGAGAGCAGCCAGAAATGGCTGCTTTTATCATGCTAAAAATCAAACGGAGGTATTAAAGAAATGGAAACAGCAGAACAGAATACAAAACAGGTCATGGAGGAAAATGACGCATTAAAGCAGTTCATGGAGCTGCTTAACCAACAGAACATGAAAGAGCAGTCACAGGATTTTATGGGGATTTTCTGGTATGTGGCGGG
>CATJCJ010000368.1 GCA_949738935.1 uncultured Eubacteriales bacterium
AATAATATCATTACGCTCCAAAATGATTTTATTTTTGCTGATTTTTTGTGTATATTTTGTTTTTAGACAGGCTTTTTTTAGATTTTAGACAGGTTCTAAAAGTAAGAAACTCGCGAAAAATACTTTGGAAGATTTTTAATAGTGTATATTTTTCCTCTTTTTGGGTAGAATTATATTAAATAAAACAATGGCAATATCGTGTAGTTACATGGTATTATGTTTATACAAAGGAGGAAAATTTACTCTATGTTTGATAAAAAAGTTGTCTTTTTGCTTTCCGCTTCTTTGATTGTGCTTACGGGACTAGCTTCGGGTTATTATTTTTATAATGAGGAAATTAATTCTGAAAAAGACAAGCCGTTTCTTCAAAATAATATCGCTAAAAATATACAAGGCTCAGTAAACAACAGTTATAGTACCATAAACTCACAAAATAAACAGGATGAGGAAAATCAAAAACAAAAAACAAATGAAAATACAAAAATGATATATGAATATCACTATAAAGGTGACGGAACAACAAAAGTGCAGGAAGAGGCGCTTCCGCCGTCCTTAGTTAATAAATCGCGAGAAACTATAGAAAGTGTGTTTGACGAGTGGAGTGTTGTAACATTTAATACTGACGAGATTGTTTTGAGAAAAGATATTGATGGAACAAGCACTGTAAACTATATTTTAAAAGAGTGTGACGGTTTTGTCGCTGTGTTTTATGATAAAGGGGATGGTGAAAAAGAAGAATTGATGGAATTAACAAATACTCCTATCTCATCGCTCCCTGAGGAAGAACAAGCTTTGCTTAAGGAAGGTATTTATATAACAGGAAATAAAAATCTTTTAAAAATTCTTCAGGATTATGAAAGTTAAAATGCCTATAAATGATAATATCTTTGTAAAGAAATTGTGCAAAAAGTCGAATTTTAAATGTTTTTTGAAACTAAAACTGACGTTTTTCGTGTCTATTATACAATATATCCAAAAAAAAACTGAAATTTGACTATATTTTCGGTAACACAAATCGCCTTTTAGGTGATATAATTTACTTGTGAAAACCCCCAAATATTTTCACATTTACAGTTGATTGCATCCCCCAATATGTAATCTTTGCTGTAAATCCCATAAAAAATACCTTCTCTTTATGAAAAAAAGCAGCCGTGCGTTGGTTGCTTTTTTTCTTTGTCTTTAAGTAATGATGGGGTGGATTGAGATATTTGACTTTTTGTTACGGTATTTTTTGAACATACAAGGACTGGAATATATTGAGAATAGAAAAATACTCTTTTCTATTTATACTGAAACTTCTACAGTGTTGATTTTTTTGATAAAAAAATGATTTATCTTGAAATTTTGATTAATCGGTAGTATAATTATAAAGAAATAATAGGAAAGTATTGTATAATAAGTATTTATTAAGAATAATTTGGAGGTAGCTATGTTAAGTCATACAAAAACTAACTTTGAGTATATAGAAAAAATAATGCTGCTTTGTGATGAACCATATAACTATTTTAATTTTGACGCTGTCTTTTCTGATGAAACTCCTTTGTATAGAACTCCAGAGTCTCCAAAAATCTCTGATGATGTGGAAGTAAAAATAAGAGTTGGAAAAAATAATACCGATGAAATATATCTTTGTTTTGATAATAAAAAAATAAAAGCTAAAAAATGTGACACAAATAAAAATTTTGATTTCTTTAAGGCCAAAATCCCTAATATTAAAGATAAATTATATTATTATTTTGAGATATTGAAAAATAATGAGGTATATTATTATAATAAACTTGGAGTGTCAAAACATTATGATTATAATTATAATTTTGTGGTTATTCCGGGTTTTGAGGTTCCGAATTGGGCAAAAGGAACGGTTATGTATCAAATATATGTTGATAGGTTTTTTAATGGCGATGAGTCAAATGATGTTGTTGATAATGAGTACGCCTATCTTGGAAAGGCCGCGAAAAAAATCTCAAATTGGTATAAGCCTGTCGCTAATGAGGATATATGTAATTTTTATGGGGGAGACCTTCAAGGGGTTATGGATAAACTTCCTTATCTTAAAGACTTGGGGATAGAGGCGATTTATTTTAACCCTATATTTGTTTCTCCAAGTAATCATAAATATGATATTCAGGACTATGACTATGTTGACCCTCATTATGGAGTTATCGCTGAAGATGGTGGGGAACGCTTGAAATTTGAAAAATTTAAAAATAAATATGCTACAAAATATATTAAAAGAACAACCGATAAGATTAATCTTGAGGCCAGCAACAAACTTATGATAAAGCTTATTGAAAAAGCTCATAAGAATGGAATTAAAATAATTCTTGACGGCGTTTTCAATCATTGCGGGGCTTTTAATAAATGGCTTGATAAAGAGGGTTTTTATAGGGGTAAAAATTATCCTGACGGCGCTTATTACTCAAGAGATAGCATATATCACGATTATTTTAAGTGGTATGATGATAACTGGCCCAATAATGATTGCTATGACGGTTGGTGGGGGCATGACAATCACCCGAAACTTAATTTTGAAAAATCAAAAGAGTTATATGACTATATTTTAGATGTTGGAAGAAAGTGGGTTTCTCCTCCGTATAACGCTGATGGGTGGAGACTTGATGTCGCGGCTGATTTGGGTTGTTCAAAAGAGTTTAACCATAAATTTTGGAGGGATTTTAGAAAGGCTGTAAAAAAGGCTAATCCTAACGCCGTGATATACGCTGAGCATTATGGAGACCCGTCTGAGTGGCTTTGGGGTGACCAGTGGGATTCTGTGATGAATTATGACGCTTTTATGGAACCTATTACTTGGTTTTTGACAGGTATGGAAAAACATAGTGAGAAGTATGATGAAGGGCTTTATTGCAATGCTGAAAATTTTGAGGCGGCTATGCGCTATCATATGTCTCGGTTTTCCAATCAATCTTTGAGTATAAGTATGAATGAGCTGTCAAACCATGACCATTCTCGATTTTTGACAAGAACAAATCACAAGGCGGGAAGACTTCATACTCACGGATATGAGGAAGCTGACAAGGATATTAATAAGGGAATAATGAAAGAGGCTGTTATTTTTCAGATGACTTGGCCAGGAGCCCCGACAGTTTATTATGGAGACGAGGCGGGGGTTACGGGCTGGACTGACCCTGATAACAGAAGAACGTATCCTTGGGGTCGTGAGGATAAGGAATTGTTGGATTTTCATAAAGCCGCTATCAAACTTCATAAAACTAATTCCGCTTTGAAAACGGGTTCTGTTGAGTATCTCGCTATGGATTATGGTGTGCTTTCTTTTGGCAGGTGGAATGAAAAAGAAAAAATAGCTGTTGTTTTAAATAATAATTCTGTGGAAAAAACAATCAGTGTTCCGGTTTGGAAAATAAATATGGAAAATTGTGAGAAAATGCACAGTGTTCTTTTTTCGTCAGAAAGTGATTTTGACACAAAAGAAAGGATTTTTGTTGTAAAAGACGGAATGATAGATGTAGTTCTTCCCCCTTTCTCTTCTATTGTTGTCAAAAATAAACATTAGCTCATATCTTAAAACTAAAATACGCGCAAAAGATTATAATAATTGAAACTTGGTGATTTGTGATGAATGTGAATACTTTGAAGAGTATGTTTTCTCTTAAAATGCCGAGTGACTTTTCAAAAAAGAGATTAAGAGACGATATTTTGAAAATAGCTTGGCCATCTCTTGTGGAATTAATTCTTGTACAACTTTGCACAGTTGTTGATAATATGATGGTTGGTCAGCTTGGGTCATCTGAATTGGCCAGTGTCGCTTATTGCACACAGCCTAAATTTCTTCTTCTATGTACTTTTATAGCTCTTAACGCCGGAACCACGGCGCTGATAGCGAGATTTAAAGGTATGGATGAGAGGGGTCACGCTATAAACGCTCTTAGACAAAGTCTTATAATGTCTTTTATTCTGTCTCTTGTCATATCTGTAATTGGATATATATTTTCTTCTGATATGGTTATATTTATGGGAGCTGAGAGTGTTTCTACCATAGTTAATGGAACTTATTATATGAAAATTCAAATGCTGGGTTTTGTTTTTAACGCTTTGAGCCTTTCTATAACCGCCGCGCTTAGAGGAATAGGAAAAACAAAAGTTTCTATGTATTATAATATGTCCGCTAATATTATTAATGTGTTGTTCAATTATCTTTTGATATACGGTAATTTTGGGTTTCCTAAAATGGGAGTGGCAGGAGCGTCTTTAGCTACCGTAATAGGGCAGACTATCGCTTGCTTCGCCGCTTTTGCCGCTGTTGTCAGAAAGGGTTCGTATCTTCACTATACTTTTAGAAAAGCTTTTCGTATTGACTTTAAAATGATAAAGAGAATATTAAATATAGGCATTCCATCTATGTTTGAGCAATTCGCGCTTAGATTTGGACTTATAGTATATGCTCTGACAGTCAGTTCTCTTGGTGAGAAAGAATTTGCGACTCATCAGATTTGTCTTAATATAATGGGTTTATCTTTTATGAATGGTCAGGCGTTTGGTATTTCGGCGACTTCTCTTATAGGTCAAAGTCTTGGGAAAAATCGTCCAGATGCCGCTCATGCCTATGCTTTTATGTGCAGAAAGTATGGTATGTACATATCAATTTTGCTTGGTGTACTTTTTGTTATTTTCGCTGAGCCTATAATGAGTATGTTTAGTGAGGATGAGTTCATAATTGTTACCGGCGCTGGTCTTATGATTTTTTTGGCTGTAAATCAACCTTTTCAGTCATCCCAGCTTATAATAAGCGGGGCTCTCAGAGGCGCCGGGGATACAAGAGTTGTCGCTGTCTCAACACTTGTGGGAGTTATGATTATCAGACCCATAACCAGTATAATCGCGGTAAAATATCTTGGTCTTTGGCTTCAGGGAGCTTGGGCCGCTGTAATAATTGACCAGATAGTAAGGTGTGTGATTGTCTTTTGTCGTTTTGGAACCGGAAAATGGACAAAGATTAAAGTTTAGGAAATACCGTATAAAATTTAATAAAAATAATTTTTTTGACGCTTCATCTAAAATTATTTTTATTTTTGATTTGTGAGGTGTTTCCTTTAATTTAATGCTGACTGAGGTAAAAAATTTTTGTGTAAAAATAAATATTTCTGTGGTTTTGGAATAATATATGTGATATAATATAATTATGAATTAATATTAAACATCGTTTTTAAAGGAGATTATTATGGATAGCGAAGAAAAATGCTCTTGTGGATGCGGCTGTGAACATACACACGGTCATGATGGTTGTGATGAACACAATCATCAGACAATGACTATTGTGACAGAGGAAAATGAGAAATTGAAATGTTCTGTTTTGGGAACTTTTGATGTTTCCGATAAAGAATATATTGCTCTTTTGCCTATGGACACAGATGAGGTTTTGATATATCAATTTATATTACATGATGATGATAGTTTCGAGCTTTTGAATATTCAAACGGATGAGGAATTTGAAAAGGTTGAGGAAGTGTTTTTTGAGTTATTTGGGGAAGACGCTTTTGAGGATTGTGACGACGATGATTGTTGTGACGATTGATTTACGGTTAATATAAAAATTTTTAATAAAATGTGTGGTTAATATAATGTTATTAAAGCGGGATTGAACTCTTTTTAAAGGGTTTGACGCTTTGGATGATACAAATATTTTTTTCTTTTAAATTAATTAACATATGTCTTTATGAAAGGAGGAAAATTTATGCTGACTAATATTTTCTATTATGATTTTTATAAGCCATATATTTTTAAAAATGAGAAATTAACTCAAAAATATCCTTTGGCTTATTCTCAAAGCAGTGAGAAAACAGGTTCTGATTTATCAGATGAAAGTTCTGAAAGAGAATATGGCTTTTTTTTAAATAAAACATTTAAAAATGAAGTGGTAAATTATGCTGAAACGATTTCCAATGATTTAAACTCAATTAAGAATTCTGTTAAAAATGTTATAAACAAAATAAATGATAATTATTTTAATTATAGCTCAAAGCTGGGAAATTTAAAAAATGAGCTAAGTGAGTTTGTGACAAAATATAATTCATATAAAGATTTCGCGCGGGAAAATTATAAGCATAGTCCTCTTCTTTCAAACTTTTCTGACAGTTTAAGATTTAGAGTTGAAAATAACCAGACGATTTTGTCGAAATTTGGGATTTATTATAATGGTGAGATAAATGAAATGAGTTTTGACGGAGAGGTTTTTGATTCTTTGTCAGTCAAGGATGTTCTTTCTGATATCTCGGGGCTTATGAATTTATGTGGGGCTATATACGACGATACCTGTGAGATAATGACTATTCCTATGGAGGAACATATGAATTTCAAAAATTTGAATTATTATTACAATTATATATTTTCTAATGAAAATCATAATACTGTGAAAATAATTGAGACAGGTATGCTTGTTGATATAAGTTTGTGACATTTTGCGTATATCAATTTGCACAAAAATTTGTGCTGTTTTTGTTACAAATGGTAAATTTTTTTGTTTTTATTGTAAATTGTTTTAAAAAGTATTGTATTTGGAAAAAAAATATAGTAGAATAAAAATGTGTGTGGTTGTTCTGATTATATTATTTTTAATATGGTGAGGATTGATATTATAAAAAATTTTATGATTTTATAAGGGAAACGCTGATTGATTTAGATATTTAATTTTTTACTTTTAAAAATTAATGGCGTTTCCTTTAAAATATTAAGAAGAGGTGGTATTTACGGAAATATTAAACTTGGAAAATATTAATGATTCAGCAATAAAAATAGGGAACGCTTTAATAGATGATGATTACTACTTGAAAATAGCTGATGAATCTGTATACCGCTTTTTTGGCGAGTTTGCTATTTTTCCTATAATAAAAAATATTCACCCGAGCAGTGTTGAAGACTTTATTGAGAAAATAAACAGTCTTCCTGTCGGCGAATGTGACTATATGATTTTAAAATTGCGAAATACTTCTAATATTCCTCGTTCTACCAATTTGGACGAAAATTATAAGATTTCTGAGGAACAGTATATACCGGTTATAATTTTTATGGAAAAAGGTTTTGCCTCGGCTAAAAATTTAGATTTGATTAATATAGAAATTTATCATATATTGTATTTACGTAAGTGTGTGAAAAATCTTGATGATGTTATAGATAGATATACTTCTCTTTTGAAACTTTCGGAAGACTTATATTTTGAGTATACATCTTTGAGTAATGAAATTTCTGTTTTTAAATTTAAGGATTCACAAGAGGAGATAAGATTTAAAGGTTCATTGGAAAGTTTTAGAAAAAGATTAGCTGTTAAAGATAGAGAGAATGATGAGGATTCTAAAACTCTTAATAAGTTAATAGCGGATATAGAAAATTTTTCTAACAATTTTTTCTATGTTCTTGAGACAAGCGTGCTGTCAGAAACAAATTCTCTTGAAAAAATCAGTATAAAAGGTATAACTATTAATAAAAACAAAAATAATAAAGTTGTAATTGGAGTTATAAAAGACTCGAGCGCTATTTCTTCCTCAGACCTTGAGTTTATTAAAAATCAGGTGAACTTGGATTCTTTGACAGGTTTATTAAATAAAAAAGCTGTTACTGATTCTATAAATTTAAAATTTAAATCATCCGATATTAAGTCATTGTCTCTTGTAATGATGGATATAGATTATTTTAAAGATATAAACGACAATTATGGTCATATGTTTGGTGATGAGGTTTTGACTACTGTCGCTAATACTTTGAAAGAGGTTGTTGGTGAGAGGGGAATTATTGGAAGGGTAGGAGGAGACGAGTTTTTAATTGCTATTGAGAATTTGTGTGATATAAATGAATTGCGTTCTGTTCTGAAATCTATACGCTCTAAAATAGAATGGTCATACTCGGGACAAATAAAAATTACCACTTCTCTTGGATGCGCTACTTATCCGAATGACGCTGACAATTATGAGACTCTTTTAAAGCTTGCCGATAAATGTCTTTATATAGCTAAGGAAAAAGGCCGAAACCGCTTTATAATTTATAAAAAAGAAATACATGGTGGACTTGATGGAGTCGGATTGAGTTCGAGAGCTATTTCAATGGCTCCTAAGGTTAGTATAGCTAAAAAGAGTGAGCATATTTGCAAGATAATTGAGGTGCTTGCCAGAAATAGTTCTGTTGTTGAAAATGTGGCGGAGGCGGCGGGGTCTTTAAAAGATTATTATTCTTTTGATAAATGCGCTATTTTCTTTGGAGATGATTTAAAGCCCATATATACTTTGAATACTACAGAAGATGATTTGAAAATGGTTTCTATTTTAGATAGTTATAAGGACATATTTGATGATAATAATATGCTTTCAATAGGAAATTATATAAGTGTTGAGGCTAAAAATATTGAATTGTATAAACTGTTGCGTGATACAAAAAATTATTCCATAATACAATATTTAATAAGGAATAGTAATAATTGTATAAAAGGGTTGATTTCAATGTCTACATACAATCACACAAATAAGTGGTCTGAGGTGGATATAAATTATTTTACCATAATTTTTAAACTTATATCAAAAACTTTGACCAAAGGGCAGTAAAGTTAAATGAAAATTATATACAAAGGAATGATTATATTATGGCAATTAAGTTTAAAAGCACAAGAGGGGATAAAACTCTTATAACAGCGAGCCAGGCTATCGTAAAAGGTATTTCTGACGATGGGGGGCTATATGTTCCTTGTTTTATTCCTAAGATAGATTTTAAACTTGAGAAAATTCTTGAAATGAGTTACAAAGAACTTGCTTATGAGGTTTTGAAACTTATTATTTCGGACTTTTCAGAGGAAGAACTTAAATATTGTATAGATAACGCTTATGATAAAAAATTTGATACAGATTTAATTGCCCCTCTAAAAG
This sequence comes from uncultured Eubacteriales bacterium, assembly GCA_949738935.1. Classification (GTDB taxonomy): domain Bacteria; phylum Bacillota; class Clostridia; order Lachnospirales; family CAG-274; genus MGBC114079. Next base: position 8,883 of record CATJCJ010000368.1, read on the forward strand.
AAGCCGCTGGAGAATATTTTCTTGAGCTTTTTCATGGAAAAACTCTAGCTTTTAAAGATATCGCTTTATCAATTCTTCCGTATCTTTTGAAAACCGCGGCGAGGAAAAATGGAGTGTCTGAGGAAATCGTTATTTTGACAGCTACAAGCGGTGATACGGGAAAAGCCGCTCTTGAAGGGTTCGCTGATGTTGAGGGAACAAAAATAATTGTTTTCTTTCCTGAGAAAGGTGTTTCTCCGGTTCAGAAAATGCAGATGGTTACTCAGACAGGAAATAATACTTGCGTTGTTGGAATAAAAGGTAATTTTGACGATGCTCAGACTGCCGTTAAACAAATATTTACAGATAAATCTCTTAATTTGGAATTGAAAGATAAAGGTTATGTGTTTTCTTCCGCTAACTCAATAAACATAGGACGTCTCGCTCCCCAAATTGTTTACTATTTTTATGCTTACGCTCAAATGGTTAAAAATAACTCTATAAACTTTGGGGATAAAATAAACTTTACTGTTCCCACAGGAAATTTTGGCGATATTTTGGCGGGATATTACGCTAAAGAAATGGGGTTGCCGGTTGACAAGCTTATTTGCGCGTCAAACGACAACAAGGTTCTTTATGATTTCTTTAAAACAGGAACATATAATACAAACAGGGAATTTTTGGTTACGGCTTCACCGTCAATGGATATACTGATTTCAAGCAACCTTGAGAGGCTTTTGTATCATATATCCGGAAACTCTGAGACAACAAAAAACCTTATGGATGATTTGGCTAAAAATAAAAAGTATAAGTTTACTGTTAGTGAGAGTTATATTGTGGGTGAATATGCTGCTGAGGCTGAGTCTTTTGACGGAATAAAAGAGGTTTATGAAAAATCGGGTTATGTTATGGACACACACACGGCTGTCGCTTACGCTTCGTATAAGAAGTATAAAAAGGAGTTTAATGATAATACTAAGAATGTTATTATATCTACGGCAAGTCCTTATAAGTTCGCTAAAGATGTTTGTAGGGCTATTGACTTAAAATATGATGGGATTGACCCATTTGAGGCGATTGGAATACTTTCGGGAATTTGGAAAGAAAAAATTCCGGCGCCTATAGATGGAATTAACAGCAGGGCTATTTCGCATAAAAATGTTATTGAGAAAGACGATATTAAAAATTTTATTAAAGATTATCTTGAGCATGCCTGAAAACTAAAATATATACAAAAAATTATAAAAAATAAAAAGAGACTTAAATTATTAATTGTATTTTAAGTCTCTTTCTTTTTGATAGTGTAAAATTTGTATTTTAAGTTATTTTTTTAAAACAGAAGATGGAGTATCGCTTTGATGTAATTGTTCCTCTGTTGTTGGAAATTTTGAGTTCATTTCTTCGATAACTGATGAATCAAGACTAAATAACTCTGAAATATTCGCGCTTGAGGCGTTTCCTCTAGCGATAATTGAATTTGCTATATCACTTGCGTCAATTTCAGAATTTGGTGTGAGCTGTTGTTCTAAAGTTTTTTGCTCAGGAATTTCTTGATTGGAAGTTTCTTCGTTATTATCTTGCTCATCGGGAGTTATATAATTATAGAAGCCTCTTTTTATTATACTTGATTTATTGTAGAAACTCCTTGACCATGCTCTCAATTCATCAGGGGTTTTGAAAGTTGCCATAAGACCACCTACTCGTATTTTAAATTTAGGCAATATTTACTAACGCGTCAAAAATTTATTTTATTAATTTGACGTTATTGCCTTTAATTCATTTTAACACTTTTTTGTAATTTTATCAATAGAAAAACAAATATACTTAAAAAAATTTCCTTGACAATATATGCTTTTTGGGATATAATTATTTTTGTTTGATTTGCCACTTTGAGGTCCGTTAGCCCCGGATTTTAAATATATTTGTGATTGAAATAAAAATTTTAGTTTTACAGGAGGTAATTTTTAAAATGAGAACAACATATATTGCCAAAAAAGATGATATTGTGAGAAAATGGTTTGTTGTTGACGCTACAGATTTGACTTTGGGGCGTCTTGCTTCTGGAGTAGCTTCAGTTTTGCGCGGTAAACACAAACCGATTTATACACCTTTCCTTGATACGGGAGATAATGTTATTATTGTAAACGCTGAGAAAATTAAAGTGACCGGTAAAAAAATGGATCAGAAATTGTATAGAAAACATTCGGCTTATGTTGGAGGTTTTAAAGAAACCTCTTTGAGAGAAATGCTTGATAAAAAGCCTGAGGAAGTTGTCAGACTTGCTGTTAAAGGTATGCTTCCTAAAAATTCTCTTGGAAAGAATATGCTTAAGAAACTCTTTGTTTATTCCGGAAATGAGCATAAACATCAAGCTCAGAATCCTGAAGTGTTGGAAATTAAATTTTAATTGTTTGTTGAATAGGGAGGTTTTATAAATGGCTGAGGCTAGATATTATGGTACGGGAAGAAGAAAGAGCTCTGTCGCTAGAGTTTATTTGATTCCTGGTAACGGAAAAATTACTATTAATAAAAGAGATATAGATGATTATTTTGGGCTTGATACGTTAAAACTTATAGTTAGACAACCTCTTGAACTTACAGGTATGATTGATAAGTTTGATGTTAAGGTTAATGTTTATGGCGGAGGTACTACAGGTCAGGCGGGTGCTATCAGGCATGGTATATCAAGAGCTTTACTTGAGGCTGATGCTGATTTCAGACCTTCTCTTAAAAAGGCTGGTTTCTTGACACGTGACCCAAGAATGAAGGAAAGAAAGAAGTATGGTTTGAAAGCTGCAAGACGCGCTCCTCAGTTTTCAAAGAGATAATTTTCATACAAATATTATGTATTACAAACCCCCGAAAGTCCTATACCTTCGGGGTTTTTGTCTGTCTGAAATTTTCTGAAAACTGACCTGTTTTAAACGGTAACTAACAAATTTATATCTAAAATTAA
>CATJCJ010000369.1 GCA_949738935.1 uncultured Eubacteriales bacterium
CAAATCCTTAAAAGCTGGGTCATATAGATTTTTACCAGTAAAATCAAAACGAGAACCATGACAAGGGCAATCCCAAGTCTTATCAACATCATTCCAAGAAAGTAAACAACCGTAAATGAGTACAAATAGGTTTAACAGCATAAATTTTTCCATTTGGGTCCTTATAAATACCAATCTTATCATTTTGAATTTCAATAATACTACCAGAATCATTTTTAATTTCATCAAAAGACATATTAGCAGACTTAAATTTATTCAATATTAAAGAATTAGTAGATTGAATTAAAACATTTTTCATTTCATCTCTATTTTTTATTGGTTTCAAACGTGATGGACTAAATAAATAAGCATATTTATTTTCCTTTCCGCAGATATTATCTGTAATAATATTAGCAGCTACATTTGACAAAGTCATACCCCATTTTTTAAATCCAGTGCCAACAAATACATTTGTCATAGTAGAAGAATACTGACCAATATAAGGAATTTTATCTAAAGAAATACAGTCTCGCGTGTTCCAACGATACAAAACTTCACAATTGGGATAAAACTTTTTGGCTTCTTGTTCTAAAATACCATAAGTGTCTTGGTAACAAGAAGGTTGACCTGTTTTGTGGTCGCCACCACCAATTAACAATAATTCTTTACCATGATATTTAGCTGTTCGATAAGAAAAAGTTGGTTGACTTGGATTAATATACATGCCGTTAAAAAGAGTTTTTTTAGTATCCACAGCAATTAAATAAGATGTGGATTGATACATTTTAACAAAGTAGAAACCGTGGAAAATTAATAAAAGGATAATGACTTGCGACAATCACATATTTACTTCTAACAGTAGCATGAGGAGTTGAAACCAAATAAGTAGAATCAATATCCTTTTCAACACTAGTGACAACAGAATTGCTATAAATTTTACCAGAACGGGAAGAAATAGAATAACATAAACCATGCAAATATTTTAAAGGATGAAATTGAGCCTGATTTTTAAAGCAAATAGCACCTTCAATACGAAAAGGAAGACCTGCTTTTGTAACAAAATCACAAGGAAAACCAATAGACTCAACACTAGCTGCTTCCTTTTTTATCGCTTTCAAATCAGTCTTATTAGTTGCATACACATAGCTATTTTGATATTCAAAATCACACTTGATTTTTTCCTCATCAATAATTTGTTTTATATTTTTAATAGCACTTTCATTTGCTTGCAAATAATCAGAAGCAAATTTCTTTCCATAAGAATGAATTAAATAATCGTAAAATAAATTGTGTTGACTTGTAATTTTAGCAGTTGTATGACCAGTAGCCTTTTCACCAATGCCGTCTTTTTCAAGAACTACTACATTAAAACCTAATTTCGTTAAATAATAAGCACAAGAAAGACCAAAAATTCCAGCCCCAATAACACACACATCGGTATTTAAATCACGAGAAAGAGAAGTGTAATTCTCAGTATTTTTAAAAGAATCTAACCATAAAGAATTCATATCGTACCTCCTAAAAATAGTATAACCAAAATTTAGGAATAAATTATAAAAAAACTGGAAAAATAAATAGTGTTGTGATAAAATAACGAAAAGGGATTAGAGGAACGTCCCTTTAATCCCAGGAGAAAAGGAGGAAAACGAATGGAAAAGCTTTTTAATAAAAAAGAGAGTGGATGGAATCATGTAGATGATGCTAAAAAACAAGAGATTTTTGACTTGTCTAAAAATTATATGGATTTTCTAAATGTAGCAAAAACAGAAAGAGAGTTTATCAAACAAGCTAGAAAGTTAGCAGATGCAAATGGATATCGAGATATTATAGAGTTTGATACCCTAAAAGCAGGGGATAAAGTATATTTTGTAAACCGTGAGAAAAGTATGTATTTGGCAATTATAGGAGAAGAAAGCATCGAAAATGGAATGCATATTATTGGTTCTCATGTAGATTCGCCAAGATTGGATTTAAAACCAAATCCATTGTATGAAGACACAGGATTTGCGTATTTCAAAACACATTATTATGGCGGAATCAAAAAGTACCAATGGACGACAATTCCTTTAAGTATCCATGGTGTTATTGTAAAAACAAATGGGGAGAAAATAGAAGTTAATATTGGTGAAGATGAAAATGACCCAATTTTTACCATTACAGATTTATTACCACATTTAGCACAAGACCAAATGGAGAAAAAATTGAAAAATGGAATTGAAGGAGAAGATTTAAATCTACTAATTGGAAGTATTCCATATCAAGATGAAAAGATAAGTGAGAAAATAAAACTAAATATTTTAAATATCTTAAATCAAAAATACGGTATTACAGAAGCTGATTTTACAAGTTCTGAAATAGAATTAGTTCCAGCTTTTCGAGCAAGAAGTTTAGGCTTGGATGAAAGTATGGTAGCAGCTTATGGGCAAGATGATAAAGTATGTGCTTATACATCACTTGCTGCTATGATGGGATTAGATAAAGTAAGAAATACAGCAGTTTGTATTTTATCAGACAAAGAAGAAATAGGAAGTATGGGAAATACAGGAATGGAATCACATATGTTTGATTTCTTTATTTCAGAAATTTTAAATAAATTGCAAATGAATCGACCAAACCTATTAGACAAGGTATTCTGTTTTTCAAAAATGTTATCATCTGATGTAGATGCAGGATTTGACCCAATTTATGCACAGGTATCAGATAAAACCAATGCAGGATTTTTAGGAAAAGGAATTGCATTAGTAAAATACACAGGAGCAAGAGGAAAATCAGGAGCTTCTGATGCAAATGCAGAATATGTAGCTTGGGTAAGAAATGTATTAGAAAAAAGCAATATTAAATATCAATTAACAGAATTAGGAAAAGTAGACATCGGTGGTGGAGGAACCATTGCTTATATCTTAGCGAACAAAGGAACAGACGTAATTGATTGTGGTGTACCAGTACTAAGTATGCATGCACCTTATGAAGTAACCAGTAAATATGATATTTATTCTGCTTATGAAACTTACAAAGCTTTTTGGAAAGAATAAAATTGCCAACAGGGAGGGACCTTTTTGGCAAAAAAACAACATGTAGATAAAAATAACTATCTACATGTTGTTTTCTTTTTAGGATAATTAAATATTATGACTGTGGTAATTCATAAAAAACGCAGATTCCCTTGTATTTATCATCTTCCCAAAGTTCTTTCATACCATCCTTATGCATGAGCGCCCGAATATATGCAGCACATCTTACAGACATGGTAGGCTTTAGCAAATGAAAATCTTTAAAGAGTGCATATTCTTTGCGGACTTCAATCTTTTCAACAGGTGTGTCATATAATTGTGAGACAAAGCTCTGATAGCAATATTCTGCTTTTTTTCTCTCTGCAGCAATATGCACAGAATAACTGTGGTTAATTTTTCTTACCCATTTTTGGGCGAAGGTCAAAGGCTGTCCCTTCTCATAAGGTGGAACAGAAAGAGAGATATAAGGTAAAGTAAAACCATGGACAATAAAGCCTAAACCTTTGATAATTTCCCAAATTTCTTTTTCTGGCAGATTGGGCCAAATAAAATTGTGCTCCCAACCTCTCTTTTCCTTATATTCGGAGTAAGTTGTTTCGAGCCGTTTATCCTTCGAAAAAAAACGATGAATGGGAATAGGAACACATCGTTTGTTCCCAGCTATTGCTAGCCACACATGGTGTTCAGAAATAAAAAGTTCTAACCAGTCATTGAGAATGGTTACTACCTCTTGGCGCCGCAATTCATGAATTTGTTCTTCATTCAAGAGCTGTTTGTGCAGTTCCTTACATTTGTTACGTAAATCTTCTACAGTTGTCATATTCTTTTCCTCCTAATACTATAAATACAATAGTTACAATCGATATTATATAATAATTATGTTAATATGTCAATCAATTAAAGCACCAATAGACATAAAAATTGCCAAAAAGGTCCATCCCTCTTGGCAAATTTTGTAATTAATTTAAATCTTGTAACAAATCAATTATAGAATTGATAAAATTTTTTTTCTCAGTAGAAAGAGAAGAGATTTTCTCTGATATTTCTATGTTTTTGGCAATTTTATTATTGGTAATAAAAGAAGCATAAATGGTATTTGGAGTAATTCCTAAAATATTCATATAATTGATTAAGGTTTGTGTTTTTATTCCATTGTTCCCATTTTCAATTCTAGAAATATATTTCAAGGAAATACCTAGTTTCTCAGATAATTGTTCTTGTGTTAATTTATTCTTTACACGAAAATCTCTTAATATTTTACCGAAATTCTTATCAATATCAGATTTTAAAACGGAATTCATTTCCTACCTCCATGTAATCCAAAGTATTAATATTAGTATAACAAGATGTCAAAAAATGTTGAACACATTAATACTATAACAGTTATGAAACTCAATGGCACTATTTTTTTGAAAAATGCTTGAATTTGCACATTAAATGTGTTATCATAAATGAAGAACTAGTAACACTGTTAGTGTTACTAGAAAAACAAAATATATTCAAAAAGTACAAAAATAAAGAGATAAAGGGATGTAGAATATGATAAATGATGAGAAATATATAACCTTTCTAAAACGAATTATAGCATGTATCAGTCATGGAGATTATTATTCAGTGAAGGAATTATCTCAGCTAGAGTTAGAAAAAATGCAAGAAAAAATGAAAAAATCTAAATGTTCAGACTCAAATATTTGAGTTTTTTCTAATTAAAAGTATAGTGTTAGCAAAAAATAGGAACGATAAGTGAATTTTATCGTTTCTATTTTTTATGGACGAACAATTTAACATGAATGGAAAGGAATAAATTATTACTGGCAAAAACCTCCATTGCATTTCAAAATGCTAGCAATTATAATAAAAATGAGGTGAGCAAATGAGAATACGAAAAGAAAAAGGTGAAACAATATTAAAAAAAGAATTAAAAGGGAGTTTTGATTTTTTTATAAAGGAAGCGAATATAAATCCACAAAGTACAGGATATGGTTTAATCAGAGATAAAACCGAATTAGCATCAGAAATTGCTAGTATTGCTTCTGTTGGATATGGATTAGCAGCACTGGTTATAGGAGTAGAAAGAAAATGGATACGTTTTTCGGATGCTTATAATAGAGCAAATGGAACACTATCTACATTTTTAAATCATATGGAATCAACAAATGGATTTTTTTATCATTTTGTTAACATGGAAACAGCAAAAAGAGAATGGAACTGTGAAGTTTCTATCATTGATACAGGAATCTTTATTTGTGGTGCAATTTTAGCAGGAGAATATTTTCAAGGAAAAATAAAAGAAAAGGCAGATAAACTTTATAAAAATATAAATTGGGATTGGTATCGAGACGAAAGTACGAATCAATTTTATATGGGATATTCGCCAGAAAAAGGATTTTCAGGACATTGGGATATGTATGCAGAACAGTTAATGATATATATTTTAAGTGTAGCATCTCCAACATTTCCAGTTGAAAAAAGCATATACGATGATTTTAAAAAACCACGAACAGACTATGGAGAAATAAAAAATATTATCTATACTTATTGTGGAACCTTATTTACATACCAATATTCCCATGCTTGGATTGATTTTGAAAATAGAAAGGATAGCAATGGAATTGACTGGTTTAAAAATTCAATCAAAGCAACTTTAGCTAACCGAAACTATTGTATCGAAAACAGTACAAAGCTAAAAACCTATGGAAAGAATTCTTGGGGATTAACAGCATGCATTGGACCCAAAGGATATTCAGGAGAATTTGGTGCTATGCCAGCTAAAAGCGAATTAAAAGAAAATGATGGCACCATTTCACCAAGTGGAGCCGCAGGTTCTATTGTATTTACGCCAGAGCTTTCTATACAAGCTTTAGAACATTATTACAACAATTTTCCAAAACTATGGGGCAAATATGGATTTAAAGATGCTTATAATTTAGATAGTGGAAAACCATGGTATGCCAAAGAATATATTGGAATTGATAAAGGAATTTCTATGTTAATGATTGAGAATTATTTAACAGGTCTTATCTGGAAATATTTCATGAAAAATCAATATGTAAAAGAAGGATTAAAAAAATTAAATCTTGTGAAAAGGAGTAAAGAGTTAGAAAACATATGAAAAAAGAAAAGTTGTTAAAATTATTAAATCAAATGACTTTAGAGGAAAAAGTTGGACAATTAATCCAAATAGCTGATATTGATACTACAACAGGACCAGTAAAGAAATTAAACTTATCCAGTGAAATGTTATTTCATGTAGGCTCTATCCTAAATGTAGTAGGAAGTGAAAAAATAAGAAAAATACAAAAAGAGTATCTATCCCGAAATAGACTAAAGATACCACTTTTATTTATGGCAGACATCATTAATGGATATCGAACTGTATTTCCAATTCCAATAGCACAAGGATGTTCATGGAATCCAAAAGTAGTTTATGATTGCACCAAAGTATCCATACAAGAAGCAGAAGCAGCAGGGACGAATGTGAATTTTTCACCAATGGTAGATTTAGTACGAGATTCAAGATGGGGAAGAGTCATGGAATCGATTGGAGGAGAAGATCCTTATTTAGGAAAAGTATTTGCAAAAACAATGATAGAAGCTTATCAAGGAAAGGATATTTCTAAATTAGGAAATGCAGCAGCTTGTGTAAAACATTTTGCAGCTTATGGTGCAGTAGAAGGAGGAAGAGATTATAATACAGTTGATATGTCAGAAAGAGAATTTAGGCAATATTATTTACCTGCCTACCAAGCAGCAATAGAAAAAGGAGCTGAAATGATAATGACTTCTTTCAATACCATAAATGGAATACCAGCAACAGTTAATTCATGGTTATTACGAAAAGTGTTAAGAGAAGAATTAGGATTTCAAGGAGTAGTTATTTCAGATTATTCAGCCATTGAAGAAACAATTGCACATGGTGTTTCAAAAGATAAAAAAGAAGCAGCCTATAAAGCAATTATGGCAGGAGTAGATATTGATATGATGTCCAATGTGTATGCGAATCATTTAAAAGAATTAGTAGAAGAGGGAAAAGTGCCAGAAAGAATTTTAGATGAATCTGTATGGCGAGTACTAACATTAAAAAATAAGTTAGGTTTGTTTGAGAATCCATATGGGAATAGTAATAAAGAAAGAGAAATGAAAATTTTAAAAAGTAAGAAGAATTTACAAATAGCAAGAGAAACAACAAGTGAAACCTTTGTATTATTGAAAAACGAAAAAGAAGTTTTGCCACTGAAAAAAAATAATAAAATTGCTTTAATAGGACCATATGCTGATAATATTGCGATATTAGGTTCATGGTCTATGTTTTCAGATAAATCTAAAATACTGACATTAAAAGAAGTTTTAGAAAGCAGAATAGGATGTGAGAACGTATTATATGCCAAAGGAAGTGAGATTTTAAAACAAAAAGAAATTAACGAAATATTAGAGGCAGAAGGAATTGATAGCATACAGATGGAAAATGAGGAAGCCAAAGAAAAAGAATACCTAAAAGAAGCGGTAGAAAAGGCAAAACAGGCGGATATTATTATTTTAGCAATAGGAGAACATTACAGGCAAAGTGGAGAAGCTTGTTCTAGAGCTAATATTGAAATTTCTGAGATTCAACGAAATTTATTAAAGGAATTGACTAAATTGAATAAAAAAATAATCACCATTTTATTCAATGGAAGACCACTGGTACTAAAAGAGGTAGAAGAAAAAAGTGATGCTTTACTAGAAGTATGGTTTCCAGGAACAGAAGGAGCCAATGCAATTTTAGATGTTATTTTGGGAGATGTCAATCCGTCAGGCAAATTAACTATGAGTTTCCCGCAAGCCACAGGGCAATGTCCAATTTACTATAATCATTATAATACAGGAAGACCTCATATCAACAATGTTCGATACGTATCACGTTATCAAGATATTCCAACTGAAAGCTACTATCCATTTGGCTATGGATTATCTTATTCTAAATTTGAATATTCCGATTTAAAGATAAGTAGCAATCATATAAAAGAAGATTTGCCAATAACGGTATCAATTAGCGTAAAAAATAATAGCAAAATAGCAGGAAAAGAAGTAATACAATTGTATATTCAAGATTTGGTAGGAAGTTGTGTACGACCAGTAAAGGAATTGAAGGGATTTAAAAAAGAATATTTTGAACCATGGGAAGAAAAAGAGATTACTTTCCAAATAACAATTGATATGTTGAAATTCTGGAATGAGAAATTAGAATATAAAGCTGAATCAGGAGAATTTAAAGTATTTGTGGGACCAAATTCAAAAGATACTAAAGAGTGCAGATTTGAATTCATAAATAGCTAAGCGATTGCCTTAACAAATTTGAAAAAACTGGTAAAATATGCTATAATAAAGGTAGCTGGGGGTGATACGAATGAAAAAAATAATAGGAAGTTTATTTTTAATGATAGTAATCGTATTTACAACTTTATCAAATTGTTTTGCTTATTCAGATGAACTTTTTGATTTCGATTTACCAGAAAGCTATATAAATGTAGCATATCAAAATATGTATGTATTTACAGATAGTAAGAATGAAAAAAGAGGATTTATTATATATGCCAGAGAAGATAGGAACATCAAAAAATCAGTATGGGATATAGACCGAGCAGATATGGAGAAATTAGTCAGGTCATTTTCAAGAGGCGCTAAGGTAGTTCGTACCGAAAAAAGAGCTAAATTAGGAAAAGAAAAAGCAGTTAAAATCATTCTTTCAGATGATGGAGATTATATTGATTTATATATTTTAGCTTCTAATAAATATGTCTATTTAGTTACTTTTTTAGGAAGTTCACAAGGGGATTTAGAAAATACAGATTATGATATAATAAAAAAATCTTTTAAATTGAAGGATGCTACCACTAATTTTAGAGTACTTTATGTTATAATTGTTTTAATTATAATTGCAATTAGTAGTTATTTAAAATATAGAAAATCAAATGTATATTCAAATTACAATAATCACAAAAAACAGGAACCAATTGATTATAAAAACTTAACAGAAGAAGATTTTAAGAAAATGTAAAAAATAGGATTGGAGAAGACTAACTATTATCCGAAGAAAAGGCAGATAACGTTGCTAAGGTATCTCCGAAGTTGTGTAAAAAAAGCGGATAAAATAGTTAGCTCTTCTTCTGTTTTATCTTTGGCAATAGAGCAAGCTAAAATAGAAATAAAAGTTACAAATTCACAATTTTGCATGATAGAATACCCCTTAAATATTATATGTTGAATTTTTAGTTTTGTTTCTATAATCGTAAAAATATAATTTAAAGGATAGAAGGGATTAAAATGAAAAAATGGACGAGTAAAAAAATATTAATTATAATTTCTATTATTATAATTAGTTTAGGAGTAATATCAGGAGTAAGTCTTTCTATTGAATTAATGCATGCATTTCCTAATGAAAAAATATATATCGATAACTCAAACTTTTCTGAGGTAGCACAAATTGGCGGAGTTATTGTTTCGATTGTAATGGGATTATTTATTGTGTTTTGTAGTATTTTGATGGATATATTAATTTGGATAATATATGGAATTATCTTATTGATAATAAAAAAAGTCCATAAAGCAAAAATGTAAACTTTAGTTGACAAATAGTAAAGCAAAAATGGTAGAAGAATATAGAGATTTGTTTTATAATTA
>CATJCJ010000370.1 GCA_949738935.1 uncultured Eubacteriales bacterium
AAAGTACCGCAGTGAAACCACTGCGGTACAACGAGTTTATCATATTCCGTATATAAAAGTTGACAGACCAACCCCTTGGCGGTCTGTCAACTTATCTTGTAATAGCGAAACACTATAGATATCGGATAGCTTTAAACTTTCCACTCATCATCGTACTCTTGTAAAGTAAGCCGAGGCATAATCTTCTCTTCACCATACGCTTGCTTTCGTTTTTGCTCTTCTATGTGTACAGCCATGGAAAGGTCAATTATTAATTCGCGCACCATATATGCCAGTTCCATAGTAAACTTTTGCAGATCACCATCTGAAATATGATATGTACCTTCTGCGTCAACATATGGAGCTTTTATGGAATATAATAATCCAAAATGCACTTTAACATATTTGTGTTCCAATGCATTTCGTAAAATATTGAATTTTTGAAGCTCTGGATGTTCAGAATCCCCAAATCGGTCATTAAAGTCTTTATATATCCACTTTATAGATAGAAGTGAAACATTATTGGTTATATCAATCGCAGCATGCTTATATTTATTATGTCCATATCCACTTTCTCCTTTCCATATGCTGTGAAAGGTAATATCACGTTCTTTAATTCCTAACTTCCAATATGTGTTTGCAAAAAAAGCGACCTTATCAAAAAGCGAGTATAGCAAACGAAATGCTGTTTTTTCCTGCTCAATACGGATTGAGTATTGGGGGTAATCATGAAGATTAACAAGACATGTGTCCTTATCTGCATAATGAGGTTCATCATAACAAGACTGACCTTGATAACACAAATATCGAGCGTAAATAAATTCTTGTTTTATTTGATTAAATAATCCAAAATAAATTGGAATATCTTTTTCTTTAATGGAAGTTACAATTCCAGGCAACTGCAATGTATCTGCGGCGAAGCACGGGTGCTCTAAAACCAAATCATTCAAAGGATTCAAGAAAAGATGATTTTTTAAGCACCAATTTCGGTAATCCATTTCCTCATTGCTGTCCCAAGTGTATTTGTTGATGTGTAACGGCTTTTCGAGAAATTCCGTTACATATTGCGCATCATATCCGCTAATTATCCTTTGAAAATACTTTTTCGCCTTTGGATGGACTTCATTATTGGAAGCTTTTAATGCTAACTTTAAATACCTATAAGCAAAATGATTCAGGTAGTCTCGATGCCCAGGGTCATGTACTATCATAGAATAGTATAATAATGCAACCCCAATATTTCCAGTAGCCATGTTGAAATCTGGCTTTATCTCTAAGGTTTTTCGGTAATATCGAATTGCAGATATTTTTCTTCCACATCGCTCCATGATATTTGCGTAGTTAGTTAAAAGAGGTAACATTAATCCTGTCACATATGGCTTATAGTGAGGATCATCTAATTTTTCATTGGATAGAAGCTCGAAGCAGCTTCGAAAATAGTATACTACTTTTTCTTGTATACTATCTTCTACATACTCTGGAATGTGCTCCATTAAATCACTGTATGATGTGCCGAGAGAGTAGTAAAGAGGAGCATATTTATAGTCATCAGGATGTAATTTACACAAATCCTCACATTCTTTGATAAGCAACTTGGTGGCATCCCAATTTTCAAGATCAAATGCTTCATCAAATTTATTTGCATATTGGTTCGATTCCACTGCAAATGGGTCTTCATAATAATCCAGTTCCATAGACAATCTCCCTTTCGCATTGCTATTGCTTCTGGGATTTATTATACTTCAATGTACCTTCTTTGACAATCTACAGTTACAATAGTCTCATTACCGACAAAGGAGCTGAGGCTATGCCGACTACCTATCCAACAGAACTCAAAGTCAAAACCATCCGCCGCTATGAGAAGGGCGAGTCCATCAAGGCGTTGAGCCAGGAATTGCACATTTCCCAAAGCACCCTGTACCAATGGCGTAAAACATACTGCTCGATCAAAGCGCCTAACCGCACCTACACACCCGCCGAATTCGATGCCATTTCACGCCGATTGCAGAAGCTGGAACATCACATGGAGATCATCCGCCAGACCAGGTATCTGTCCAGCGTACCCTTGCAAAAGAAGCTCGCTACCCTTGAGGAACTTTACAACCGGGCAGGTAATCCCTTCAGTGTCCATGAGCTGTGCGATGCCCTTGACGTGGCAAGGGGAACCTTCTACAATCACATCTTTCGAAGGGCAGATAGAAGCAAATATCAGGAGGAACAGGCACAGCTCATGTTGATGGTCAAGCAGGTGTTTGATGACAGTGAGCAGCGCTTTGGTGCAGAGAAGATTCGAATCATTTTGGCTAACAGTGACATCCATGTCAGCAAGAAGCGTATCTCCGCCATTATGCAGGAGTTGGAGCTGTGCAGTGTC
>CATJCJ010000371.1 GCA_949738935.1 uncultured Eubacteriales bacterium
ATTTGTCAATATTGACTATAAATTGATTTGTTTTAAAAAGGGAGTGTTAATAAATGAGTGATTCTAACACAAAAAACTGCAAAATATGCGGTAAAATATTCTATCATCCTCACAATGACATTTGTTTTGAATGTATGGCAAGAGATGAGGAAGATTTTCAAAAAGTAAGATTATTTTTAAAAGAGTTTCCCGGAACAAAAATTAATGTTGTAGAAGAATACACAGGCGTTCCATATAAGAAAATATTAAAATATTTAAAAGAGGAAAGATTAGAACTGTCAGAAGCCTCAGAGGATTTTCTTAAATGCTCAAAATGTGGAAAACCCATAAAAACAGGAATGTACTGCTCCGAATGTTATCTAAAATTCACAAAAGAATTAAATCAAATATTATCACCATCACCCGCTTCCGATACAAAAGAAAAGGCGAAAATGCATATAACAATCAATAAAAAGAAGTAAATATCAAAGTAAAAGAGGGGATTTTATGCCAAACTCAAAGCTTTCAAGCGAATTAAAAACCGAGCTCAAAAAACCTAAGATGTATACCGTAATAATGCACAATGACGACTACACAACAATGGAATTTGTAGTTGAGATATTGATTCAGATTTTCAACAAAGCTTCCGTCGAGGCAAGCGAGCTTATGATGAGAATTCACACAAAAGGAAGCGCTGTCATAGGCGTATACACATATGACATTGCCGTAACAAAAAAACTTCTCGCCGAGCAAAGGGCTGAGCAAGAACAATTTCCATTAAAAATAACAATAGATGAGGAATAAATATGAAATTAGACAATATGGCAAATCAAATTTATATAGTAGCGTTTAACGAGGCAAAACTGAGAAGCAACGAATATGTCATGCCGGAGCATTTTTTATATTCCGCTTTATTATTTGACTCAGGCAGAGAAATAATAGAAAAAAGCGGAGGAAACACAGACTCCATGTTAAACAATCTAGCCTCTTTTTTTGATGAATATTGTGAGAAAGTAAAAAACCGAGACCCCATAGAGTCTTTTTCGTTTATGTCTTTAATAAAATTCGCCACGTTAAAATGTAATGAGCAAGAAAGAGACATAATCACGTTAAACGATATTCTTCCCGCTCTTTTTGAGCTTCAAGAATCTTTTTGTGTTTATATCTTAAATAAAAACGGAGTAACAAAAACAGCGTTATTAAAATACATCTCACACGGAATTTCAAGCGCTGTAACAAAACCCACCATAGACATCAATAAAAACATACGAACTGAAAAAGAGGAAGATTACCTCAGCAAATTCTCATATGATTTAACAGAAAAAGCTCTTTCAGGAACACTTGACCCACTAATAGGAAGAGAAGACATAATAGAGCGAACAATGCGGGTTCTCTCCAGGCGAACAAAAAACAACCCTATTCATGTAGGCGACCCAGGCGTCGGAAAAACCTCAATAGTTGAGGGTATCGCTCAAAAAATAGCGAATGGGGAAGCCCCCGATATTATAAAAAACTCAAGAATATATTATATAGACATAGGCACACTCGTAGCGGGAACAAGATACAGGGGAGATTTTGAGGAACGTTTCCTGAAACTTATAGAAATAATATTAAAAGACAACAATCCAATTATATACATTGATGAAATTCACTCAATAATAGGAACAGGCAGTGTTTCAGGCTCAATGGACGCCGCCGGTCTTTTAAAACCATATTTATTAAAAGGCAATTTAAAAATAATCGGCTCAACAACCTATGAGGAATACAAAAAATACTTTGAGAAAGACAGAGCCCTGACAAGACGTTTTCAAAAAATTGACATATCTGAGCCAACCTTACCAGAATGTATACAAATATTAAACGGTATAAAATCAAAATATGAAAAACATCATAATGTAAAATATACAGAAACAGCTATAGAAGCCGCCTGTAAACTCTCATCAAAATATATCAAGGATAAATTTCTTCCTGACAAGGCGATAGACGTAATAGATGAGGCGGGAGCCTGCGCGAGACTCTCATCAAAAAACAATACAACAATAACAATAAAAGAAACAACAATAAAAAAAGTTGTGTCATCAATCTCAAAAATACCTGTAGAAGATATAAACTCCAATGAAATCACAAAATTAAAGAAACTTGATATATTGTTAAAAAAAGATATTTTCGGACAAAACTCAGCGATAGAAAGTGTCGTAAACGCCGTAAAATTCTCAAAATCCGGTCTAAAAGAGGAGGAAAAACCTATAGCCTCACTTATGTTTGTAGGACCAACGGGAGTTGGAAAAACAGAAATATCAAGAAAACTTGCCGAGCGTCTTGGAATTGAACTTATAAGATTTGATATGAGCGAATATCAAGAAAAGCATTCCGTTTCCGGTTTAATAGGAGCTCCTCCGGGATATGTCGGATACGAGGAAGGAGGTCTTCTAACCGATGCCGTAACAAAAACCCCCCATTGTGTACTTCTTCTTGATGAAATAGAAAAAGCTCATAAAGATATATTAAATGTTCTTCTTCAAGTTATGGACTATGGCACATTAACAGACAACACTGGAAAAAAAACAAACTTCCGAAATATCATTTTAATAATGACCTCAAACGCCGGAGCGTCTCAAATCAACAAAAACTTAATCGGTTTCGATGAGAAAAAATATTCAACAGACGCTATAAACTCAGAAATAAAAAGGCTGTTCCCGCCCGAGTTTATAAATCGTCTTGACGACATAATTGTTTTCAACAGTTTAAATAAAGATATGGCAGCTCTTATAGCGAAAAAAGCGATAAACAATCTTAACCTTCAGCTTAAGCAAAAAAACGTAAAAATAACATTAACGAAAGCTTCCTACGATTATATAGTGGAAAAAGGATTTTCGGAAGAATACGGAGCGAGAGAAATCAATAGAATTATAAATAAAGAATTAAAAAAACTTCTTGTTGATGAATTAATTTTCGGAAAACTCTCAAAAGGCGGAAAAGCCACAATAGATTTAGTTAACAAAAATCTTGTGTTAAAATCTCATGCCAATCCAATTTATTAGAGCATATTTTATAGTCAATACGCCTAAATAAGAACAAAAAGATTTTTAAGTGTATTGACTATAAACATCACATCACTATTTTTCAAAAAAAATCATAAAAGCGAAATATAAAACAGGCTGATGAATTATATAAATAGGCAAAGTGTGTTTACCCAGAAACTCCACAGCTTTAATTTTAGGATATGTAAGACATACCAGCATATTTTTTTCTTTTACTCCCTGATAAAGAAAGTATCCTATGAAAAACATAAAAATCCATGGAAACAAAGGAAAGTAGTCTGACGAATTAAAATCAGAATTAGGAAAACCAAAATACGCAGTCAAAATATTAGCGTATAAACTTTTAGGCAATTCCCAAATTTTAAACTTAAAAAGCCCAATATATCCCAATCCAGCATTTTTAAACAGTAAAAAAAGAACAAAATTAATCAAAACACCCGCATAAGAATTAATTTTCAAAAGCAGTCTTTCCAACGGTATCATCAACAGCATACATGAGCCAATCAGCGTCAATATCCCAAAAAAAATTTTTTGAGACGGCAAAATGATACTCGTAACCATCGTTATAACAATCCCAGCCATAAACACAATAATACCCCTTCTAAATTTTCTTTTACCCAAATTCCAGCAAAAACCGGAAACCAGAATAAAACTTATACATATACTTTGCTGCCATATATGTCCCCCAACAGAGCGAAACCAATCAAAATCCACATTAAACAAATACACTAAATCCCAAAATCCATGATATATCACCATACTGATTAAAGAAATCCCTCTTATCCAATCCAATACAGAGTATCTCATTAAAACCCACCAATCTTTCTTAATAATCACTATTTGCGCAAACTATGATTGTTTACGGTTCTTTTGACCTTTTCTCATATATCAACTTATATTATATAAATCATAATTTGTCAAGATATATTTCCAAAACCTCACGCAAATCAATTTTTGTTTGTCAAAGCTGGAATAAACTTTTCGCCTCGCTTTTTCAAAACGCGGGCGGTTTGGGACGAAGCCTCAAAATTTTTCGTCGAACTTATGTTAAAATAATTATAAAATTTCATCGAACTCACGTTAAGTTAGTGTGTATGGCGTATACTCCCCAATTACCATAAAAATTTTTTTTATAATTTTTTAAAATTGTATTTACTATTTTGAATAAAATTGTTATAATATTTTTATAAAATATTGTGCTTTAATTTTTTGTGGCATTAATATTTATTTAACGCGGTATTTTCCGCATCAAACAATTTATAAGGGGGAATTTTTAAATGTCTAAGGTTATGAAAACCATGGACGGTAACCAAGCGGCTGCTGAAATATCATACGCTTTTACAGAGGTTGCCGGTATTTATCCTATCACTCCGTCATCTCCAATGGCAGAGCATGTTGACGAATGGGCCGCGAAAGGCAAAAAAAATCTTTTCGGTCAAACTGTAAATGTTGTTGAAATGCAATCAGAGGCCGGAGCTGCCGGTACAGTTCACGGTTCTTTGGCGGCCGGAGCTTTAACAACTACTTACACAGCTTCACAAGGTTTGCTCCTTATGATTCCTAATATGTATAAAATCGCTGGTGAATTACTTCCTTGTGTTCTTCATGTCAGCGCTCGTTGTGTGGCAAGTCAGGCTCTTAACATATTCGGTGACCATTCAGACGTTATGGCTTGCCGTCAAACAGGTTTTGCTATGCTGGCTTCATCAAGCGTTCAGGAAGTTATGGATTTGGGTGCGGTAGCTCATCTTTCAACAATTAAATCAAGAGTTCCTTTCCTTCATTTCTTTGATGGCTTCCGTACTTCTCACGAAATTCAAAAAATCGAGCTGTTAGATTATGAGGATCTCAGAAAAATAGTTGACTGGGACGCTGTAAAATCATTTAAGAAAAACGCTCTCAATCCCGAACATCCTGTAACAAGAGGTACTTGTCAGGGTTATGACGTATTCTTCCAGGCTCGCGAAGCATGTAATCCATTCTATGACGAGGTTCCGGGCGTTGTTGAAAACTATTTGAGTGAAATCAACAAAATTACGGGAAGAGATTACAAATTATTCAACTATTATGGAGCACCTGACGCTGACAGAGTTATCGTAGCTATGGGTTCTGTATGTGACGCTATTACAGAAACTATTGATTATATGGCAGCCAACGGCGAAAAAGTTGGTCTTGTAAACGTACATTTGTACAGACCTTTCGTACAGGATAAATTCTTAGAGGCTATCCCTGCGACAGCTAAAAAAATAGCTGTTCTTGACAGAACAAAAGAACCAGGTTCTTTAGGTGAACCTTTGTATCAAGACGTATGTACCGCTTTCTTCAACAAAGGAGATGTTCGTACAATCGTTGGCGGACGTTATGGTCTTGGCTCAAAAGACACAACTCCGGCGAACATTGTTGCTGTTTATGAAAACCTTAACACACCTGAACCTAAAAACGGATTTACAATTGGTATCGTAGACGATGTAACAAATCTTTCTCTTCCAACAGGAAAAGAAATTGATGTTACCCCCGAGGGAACTGTAAGCTGTAAATTCTGGGGACTTGGCTCAGACGGTACAGTTGGAGCTAATAAAAACTCCATCAAAATAATCGGTGACCACACAGATATGTACGCTCAGGCGTATTTCGCTTATGACTCAAAGAAATCCGGAGGTGTAACAACTTCTCACCTTCGTTTCGGAAAGAACCCTATTCGTTCCCCATATCTTGTAAAAACAGCCGACTTTGTGGCGTGTCACCAACAGGCATATCTTGCTAAATATGATATTGTATCAGACCTTAAAGACGGCGGTAATTTCTTGTTAAACTGCCAGTGGAGCGAGGAAGACTTAGACAAACATCTTCCATCCGCGGTAAAACAATATATCGCTAAACATAAAATTAATTTCTATATAATAAACGCTGTCGATATCGCCAAAGAAATAGGTCTCGGCGGACGTTTCAACGCTGTTTTGCAGGCCGCTTTCTTCAAAATAGCCAATATTATTCCTATTGACGACGCTGTTAAATATATGAAAGACGCCATAGTAAAATCTTACGGCAAAAAAGGCGAAAAAGTTGTTAATATGAACTATGCCGCTGTTGACCAAGGCGTTCAGCACGTGGTTAAAGTAAATGTTCCTGATTCTTGGGCAGACGCTTCAGACGCTGACGAAGCCGCGGCTACAACTGACAGACCTGAATTCATCAGAAAAGTTGTCGACCCAATGAACGCTCAAAAAGGTGATGATTTACCTGTTTCCGCTTTCAAAGGTATTGAGGACGGAACATTCCAGCCAGGAACATCAGCATATGAAAAACGCGGCGTAGCGATTACAGTTCCTCAATGGAACGCGGATACTTGTATTCAATGTAATCAATGTGCTTTTGTTTGTCCTCACGCGGCAATCAGACCAGTTCTTCTTACAGACGACGAAGTATCAAAGGCTCCTGAGGGATTTGCAGTAAAAGACGGTATGAAAGGCTATGACCAATATAAATTCAGAATTCAAGTTGACGTTATGGATTGTACTGGTTGCGGAAACTGTGCTCAGTCTTGTCCCGCAAATAACAAAGCCGAAACTCTTGTTATGAAACCTCTTGAGTCACAGATGGGACAAGTTCCTAACTGGGATTACGCTGTATCTCTTTCTCATAAAGAGAACCCTATCGGAAAATCCACAGTTAAAGGCAGCCAATTCGAACAGCCTCTTCTTGAGTTCTCCGGTTCTTGTGCTGGTTGTGCTGAGACAGCGTACGCTAAACTCATCACTCAATTATTTGGTGACAGAATGTATGTAGCAAACGCTACAGGTTGTTCATCAATTTGGGGTGCCTCAGCTCCCGCCACACCTTATACAACAAATTATAAAGGACAAGGTCCTGCTTGGGCAAACTCATTATTTGAGGATAACGCTGAATACGGCTTAGGTATGTATATAGGTGTTAAACAACAAAGAGAACTTTTAAAAGAGAATGTTGAGGCTCTTATGGCCAGCGCAAAATCCGATGATGTAAAATCGGCTTGCCAAGCTTGGCTTGACACAATGCTTGACGGCGAGGCTTCAAAAGCTTCATCAGCAAAACTTGTAGAAGCTCTCTCAGCTTGTGATTGTGACAATGAAAATAAAAAATTCATTCTTGACAATCAAGAACATCTTGTTAAAAAATCACAATGGATATTTGGCGGTGACGGTTGGGCATATGATATTGGCTTCGGCGGTGTAGACCATGTTCTCGCTTCCGGAGAAGACGTAAACATTTTTGTATTTGATACAGAAGTTTACTCAAATACAGGCGGACAAGCCTCAAAAGCTACTCCAACAGCTGCTGTCGCTAAATTTGCCGCTTCAGGTAAAAAAGTACGTAAAAAAGACCTTGGTATGATTGCCAAAAGTTATGGTTATGTATATGTAGCTCAAGTTTGTATGGGAGCTGACAAAAATCAATTAATGAAAGCTCTTCTTGAGGCTGAGGCATATAAAGGCCCGTCTTTGATTATCGCTTACTCACCATGTATCAACCACGGTATCAATATGACAAACTCTCAGCTTGAGGCAAAGAAAGCCGTTGATTGCGGATATTGGCAGTTATATAGATATAACCCTGAGACAGAGGAATTCTCATTGGATTCAAAAGAGCCGACAAGCGACTTTAAAGAGTTTATCCAAGGCGAGGTTCGTTATACTTCTCTTAAGAGAGCATTCCCTGAAACAGCGGAAGAATTATTTGATAAATGTGCCGAAGACGCTAAGAGAAGACTTGAAGGCTACAAAAAACTTGCCGGAAAATAAAATTTAACACTAAAAATAGATTATTTATAATTTATTTTATACTATTTCAGTCTAAGCCGATAAGCGAAACGCCTGTCGGCTTATGGCTGATTTTTTATTATATATCAAAGGAAGATTACATTGTCGAATAAAAACACATATCTTTTTTACGCTGTAGTAGCAATATACTGGTATAGTACAAATACATATATTCCAATAATAACCCCCTACTTGGAAAGCATAGACATAAATTACTCAATGATAGGACTAATTATGGGAGCTTATGGTCTTATGCAAGTACTTCTCCAGTTTCCAATAGGAATGTTATCAGATAAGATAAACAAAAGAAAAATATTTGTAATTTTAGGATTACTTCTTTCAACATTAAGTTCACTTGGAATGTTTTTTACAAAAAACCCCTATATGCTAATAATTTTAAGAGGATTAACAGGGGTTGCCGGTTCATCTTGGGTAATAATGACAATCCTTTTTTCAAGTTATTTCACAAAAAACGAGGCCGCGGGAAAAATCTCATTTTTGACAGCGGCAAACAACATAGGACAACTTGTCGCTATGCTGACAGCCGGAGTTATCTCAACATTTTTCGCTTATAAAGGCACATTTTTAGCTGGAGCTATAGTAGGATTAATAGGAACAATATTAAGTCTTTTCATAAAAGAAAATAAAATTGAAAACAAAAAAATACCAAAATTAAAAGATATCCAATTTATTATTAAAGATAAAACACTAATAATGTGTGCTATATTATGTTTAATAGTTCAATTTATAGCTTTTGGAGCCACAAATACATTTACGGCCACCGTAGCGAAAAATATAGGAGCTACAGATATTGAGTTAAGTTTCATCTCAACCGTAATGACAATTCCCCGAGTACTTTCATCAATGCTTTGCGGTTATCTTTTAATAAAGAAAGTGAAAAGCCGAGGAATAATAATAGCAAGTTTTTTAATAACTGCCCTTGCCTGTATAATAACACCATTTTCAACAAATATGATAACATTATATCTAGGCGCTTTCCTGACAGGCACAGGCACAGGCACAGCTTACGCTGTATTAATTGGGATTTGCACAAAAAATATTGCCGATGAGTTAAAATCAACGGCAATGGGAATATGTCAGACAATATTCTGTTTTGGAACATTTTTAGGGCCAATATTTATAGGAAATATAATTGAAATGTACAACATAAACGCCGGCTTCTTAATTTCAGCGATACTAGCCACAATAACAGCTTTATATGTATTTATGGTAAAAGATGAAAGTAAATTATAATAAACAAACCTTTTAGACAGGTTCTTAGAATAAACCTCCTCAATACCTCCTGATAGACTTATAACAATCCAATTTAAAAAAAATTTTGGAAATCCTTTCAATAAAAAAGATTTCCAAAATTTTTTATTTTTCACGAATATACAATAAAATATCAGGATTTGAATTATACTTAGAATTATCATATAACATTGTACAATTTTTATCCGTATAAACATTATAATTTTCAATGCCAAAAAAGCTAAAATTAACATTCCCGCCCACCTCAACATTAACTGTTTTCTCATCAAGGGTTCCGGAATTAACAACAATAGTGATTTTTCTTTTATCCGATGAATTATTAATATCAGCCACAAAACCAGGAACATTATCCGTCACATTTTTTTTAACTCTTATTCCTGAAATTCTCTTTTCAACTCCGCCGACAACCTGATAGTCCTCCAATGACAAAATTTTAGAAGTATAAGTATCAACAATAAAACGACAAACATATTTATCAACATTTTTAAGATTAAAGTCTCCAACAAGTCCGTCAGCTGAATTCATATCCTCCATTTCCGTTTTAACATAAATCTTTCCATTTTTCTCAACAGCAAAAACAACTTTTTCTTTTTCGTTAAAGCTCCAAGAGACGTCCACATCCATCGGCAAATAGCCTTTATCTCCAGCGTTACCAATAATATCCTCAATAAAATACAATTCACCGTCACTATCTTTTTCATAATATGATTTTCCTTTAGAATAGCTCTCAAACTCATCATTCACAATATGAGCGATAATTCTTCCGTCACTGTCCTTAGAATAAGTCGAAATATTTTTATGACCATTTGGCAAAGTATGTATTTTTTGAACAGAAGAGTTATCTTCCAGTATACTTGAAGCCTTGTTTGCCTCCCAAATATCTTTTAAATCAATCAAAACCTCATTTCCCGCCATACTATAAATTTCAACAACTCTTTCCTCATCATTCCAGCCGACATAATTATCAAACAACTCAAGAATACCCCTAACAGGAACCATTGTTCTTCCGTTTATAACCTTTGCCGGAACATCAATTACTGATGACAAAACGCCATTTTTATAAACATTAGAATCTCCTATTTTAACAGATACAACATTATTATCTTTTTTAATCAAAACATCTTTACTTGCCCCATTCCATTCGACCTCACAATCCAAAGCGTCAAAAACACCTCTAAGAGGAATAAGAGTTCTTCCACCGTCAATAACAGGAGACTGTTCAAAAGAAACAGCGATATCATCAACTTTAACAGTAACGTCTGATGACGCGTAACAAATTGAGGCAAAACAAAGAGAAAAAATAGCTCCAAAAATAATCCCAATAAATTTATTAAACATAATTACTCATCCCACTTTCACAAATAATCGTTAATAATTCCCCGGCAAATCCCCAATTAATCCCGCCTTATACATTTCATTAACAGCGATAATTATACCTATTTTAGCGTGATGCCAAGTAAGACCTCCCTGCATATACACAATATATGGTTCTTTTATCGGAGCGTCCGCGCTAAGCTCAATAGACGAACCCTGAACAAAAGCTCCCGCCGCCATTATAACGGGACAATCATATCCCGGCATATCCCAAGGTTCAGGCACAACATAGCTGTCAACGGGCGCTCCTTTTTGTATGCCCTCACAAAACTTAATAAGAGCTTTTTCCCTGTTCATTTGTATAGCTTGAACAATATCAGCCCTTTTCTCATCCCACTTTGGCATAACATTATATCCCAAATCCTCAAAAATTTTTGACGCGAACACAGCTCCCTTAAGACTTGATGATACAACATTCGGCGACAAAAACAGTCCCTGAATTAAAGAAGCGGTAACTCCCAAAGTCGGGCCAACCTCACGGCCAAGCCCCGGAGAAGTTAAGCGATAAGCGGCATTCTCAACAAACTCCGTTTTCCCGGCGATATAACCGCCAACAGGAGCAAGCCCGCCTCCAGGATTTTTAATAAGAGAACCAACAATCAAATCAGCGCCGACATCACTAGGCTCAACAATATCCACAAATTCTCCATAGCAATTATCAACCATACATATAATATCAGAGCGAATATTTTTCACAAAATCAATAATCTTTTTAATTTCATCAACAGTCAAGCTAGGTCTAAAACAATACCCTTTTGACCTTTGAATTGTAACAATTTTAGTTTTAGAGTTAATAGCTTTTGGGATAGAGTCATAATCAACAGACCCGTTACAGAGCAAGTCAACCTGTTTATAAGAAACACCATGTTCTTTAAGAGAACCCTTAACCTCTCTAATATGACCAATAACCCCCTCAAGGGTATCATATGGCTTTCCAACAACAGACAAAAGCTCATCACCATATCTCAAATTACCAAAAAGAGCGACAGTCAAAGCGTGAGTTCCAGAAATAATCTGAGGTCGAACAAGCGCCGCTTCCGTATGAAAAACGTCGGCGTAAATATTCTCAAGAGCGTCTCTTCCCAAATCATTATAGCCATATCCACTGGTAGCGGCAAAATGAATATCGCTCAATTTATTTTTTTGCATAGCCCTCAAAACTTTATATTGGTTAATTTCCGTTGTTTTATCAATTCCCAAAAAAATTTTTCCGACTTCTTCCTCTTTTAATTGACAAAACTCCGACACTTCCTCAGCAACGCCAAAATTCTCAGCAGCGTATTCCACAAAATTATTATTCATTTTCAATTTCTCCATATTAATTTTTAATCAAGGTTTCAATAAATTATAAATTTCATCTGTCGCTCTCAAAATATCACCATCAGTAACATCAATCCAAACAGCGCTTTTCACTTGATGTTTAAACCATGTAATCTGTCTTTTAGCGAAGTGGCGGGTTCCTTTTTTTAAAATATAAATCGCTTCATCAAAAGAGATTGAGCCATTTAAATATTGAGCTATTTCCTTATATCCAAGCCCCTGCATAGAAACAAGATTTGGTGAGTATTTTTCAAGAAGACTCGAAACCTCATCAACTAATCCTTTTTCAATCATAGCATCGACTCTTTTATCAATTCTGTCATATAAAACCTTTCTATCCATATTCAAGACAGCAAAAACAGTGTCATAAGGAGATACTTTTTCTTTCTCAACGGAATTATGCATGGAAATAGGTTCGCCTGTTTGTTTAAAATACTCAATAGCTCTTATAACTTTTTTTACATTATTAGGGTGAATAATCTCAGAAGACTCAGGGTCACACTTTCTCAACATATCAAAAAGAAAATCAATACCTTTCTCATCGGCTATCGTTTGAAGTTCCTGTCTATAAGAATAATCAACATCAGTTTTATCAAAATTAATATCATTCACAAAAGCGTTTATATAAAACCCTGTACCGCCAACAAGAATAGGAGTTTTTCCTTTTTGATATATTTCTTTAGAATATCTTTTTGCCAAATCTTTAAATACCGCAGCCGAATATTCCTCATCAGGATAAAGCTCATCAATAAGGTAATGTTTAATCCCCTTTTTTTCAGCCTCAGAAACCTTAGCCGTTCCAATATCCATATATTTGTAAACCTGCATAGAATCAGCGGAAATTATCTCTCCTCTAATTTTTTCAGCCAGCTCAACAGAAACCGCTGTTTTCCCGCAAGCCGTAGGTCCGGCAATTACAACAAGAGTCTTTTTCATAGAAATCCGCCTTTTTTTAATTATGTTTAACTCTGTCTCTAACCTCCGCAAGTTTAGCGTTGTTAAACCTGTCAAGAGTACCAACAAGATAACCTGTAATTCTTCTTATTCTCTCAAAAGGAATATCTTCCTCTTTTCTTCCGCAGCAAGGACAAGTATCCCCGATTATACCATTAAAACCACATACAGGGTCTCTGTCAACAGGGTGATTAATAGAGCCATATCCAATTCCAACTTCTTTCATATATCGAATAATCTTTTCAAAAGCATCAACATTTTTTGAGGTATCACCATCAAGTTCAACATATGTTATATGTCCGCCGTTTGTAAGCTCATGATAAGGCGCCTCAAGCTGAATTTTTTTATACGCGCTGATAGAATAATAAACAGGGATATGAAAACTATTTGTATAGTATTCTTTATCTGTAATTCCATCAATCTCACCAAAAATCTTTTTATCCAAATTAACAAATCTGCCCGAAAGACCTTCCGCGGGAGTAGCGAGCAAAGAAAAATTAAGTTTTCTTTTTTCAGCCTCTTGGTCCATTCTTTTTCTCATATGACCAATTATTTTAAGTCCAAGTTTTTGAGCCTCCTCAGATTCACCATGATGAAAGCCCGTCAAAGCTTTAAGACACTCAGCAAGGCCAATAAAACCAACCGAAAGAGTTCCGTGTTTTAAAACTTCCCCAACATAATCATTGTATGATAGCTTCTCACTATCAATCCAAACACCCTGTCCCATAAGGAAAGGATAATTTTTAACTTTTTTACCGCATTGAATTTTAAACCTTTCCAAAAGCTGGTCAATACATAAATCAATTTTCCGGTCAAGCTCATTAAAAAACCACTCAATGTTTCCGTCAGCTCTCAAAGCTATTCTGGGTAAATTTATAGAAGTAAAGCTAAGATTTCCCCTTCCATAAGTAATCTCTTTATTTTCATCATACACATTTCCCATAACTCTCGTCCTACAGCCCATATAAGCGACTTCAGTCTCAGGGTGACCTTCTTTATAATATTTAAGATTAAAAGGAGCGTCTTGAAAAGAAAAATTAGGAAAAAGGCGTTTAGCGCTAACCTTGCAGGCAAGTCTGAATAAATCATAATTTTTATCTTCTTTATTAAAATTAATTCCCTCTTTAACTCTGAAAATATGTATAGGAAAAATAGGAGTTTCCCCATTTCCCAAACCTTTCTCAAGAGTAAGGAGGATATTCTTAATAACCATTCTTCCCTCCTCAGAGGTATCCATACCATAATTTACAGAGGAAAAAGGAGTTTGAGCGCCAGCTCTGGAATGCATTGTATTAAGATTATGAACAAAAGCCTCCATAGCCTGATAAGTAGCCCTATCGGTTTTTTTCAAAGAGTTTTTAAGAGCGAATTTTTGAATTTTAGCGATTTTATCACAATCATATCCTTTTTGAGAGTAAACATTCAATTCTTCCTTAATGTACTCAGAACTGTTTGAGACAGAAAGCTCAAATCCTTTATCAAATAAAATTTTCCCAACATCTTCCACAATTTCGTCTGAATTATCAACATCAAAAATTATCTCAAAATTTCTGGCAAAATTATAGGTATAATTTTTAATAAAAGTCTTTTTAACGCCTTTAGCGAGAGCATAATCAAGATTAACGATACTCTGACCGCCGTGCTGGTCGTTCTGATTAGATTGAACAGCGATACAAGCCAAAGCTGAATAACTGGCAATATCGTTAGGTTCTCTAAGAGTACCGTGTCCTGTTGAGAATCCTCCGTCAAAAAGCTTAATCAAGTCAATTTGGCAGCAAGTTGTAGTCAATGTCAAAAAATCAAGGTCGTGAATATGAATATCACCCTCACTGTGAGCCTTACTGTGTTCAGGTTTCAAAATAAACATTTTATAAAATTGCTTAGAGCCCTCAGAACCATATTTAAGCATAGTACCCATAGCGGTATCACCGTTAACGTTAGCGTTTTCTCTTTTAATATCACTATCCTTTGACTCACTAAAAGTAATATCCTCATAAACTTTCATAAGGCTCGTATTCATTTCTCTGATTCTGCTTCTTTCCGCCCTATAAAGAATATAGGCCTTTGCAGCCTTAGCGCAATTTTTTTTAATAAGAGATTCCTCAACCAAATCTTGAATCTGCTCAACAGTAGGAATCCCGTTTATTTTATAAACAATATCCTCAACAACCTCATCCGCGATAGAATGACAATATTCCTTATCATTATTTTCACCAACAGCGGCAAAAGCTTTTTTAATAGCGTTAATAATTTTATCCTCATCAAAATCGACCTTACGGCCGTCACGCTTAATAATCTCTTTTATAGAGATATCGGGAAAAAAACTCTTTTTATTGTCAAATTTACCGTCAAATTTGTCATTAAATTTACTGTCGCTGTAAGACCTCTCATAAGTATACATAAAAAATCCCCCATAATTTATAAACTTTCTATACTTTGTTCAGAGCAATATATAACTACATTTAGTAACTCGTAGATATAATTATACTATATATAGTATAATTTGTAAACAGATAAAATTATCAAGGGAAATCAACCTCATAAAAATTGCATAATAAGTCATCAATAAGTGAGCAAGCGGACTTCAATAAAAAAAGCTATTTTCTTCCATCAGCAAAAAACCGAAAAAATCATAAAATAAAAATAAAAGGAAAATTTTTACTTGTGCAATATTAACAAAATACTAAAGTATAGATTTATACAATTCAATTTTTCTGTCATCTTTCACAGGAAATTTTTTTCTATACATTTCGGTATTATTTTCAATTTCAAAAACAATCAAATTTTCTTTTTCCTCAAGACAACAAATTAGTTGTCCGTCAGGATTAAATACAGAACTATTACCGGAATAATAAATATCTCCTTGTTTTCCAAAGCAATTTACCCCAATAATATAACATTGATTTTCAATAGCCCGAGCTTTAAGAAGACATTCCCAATGTTCTCTTCTAACCATAGGCCAGTTGGCGGCAACAACAATAACAGACGCTTTTTTAGACGCCGCTTGAAAAACTTCAGGAAACCTCAAGTCATAGCAAATAAAAGCTGAAAAATCAATGCCACTTATATTAAAAAACTTAATATCATTTCCTCCAATAAAGAATAAATCCTCCCTAGCGTACGAAAACGGATGAATTTTCACATAATCAAAAGCGGTTTCACCTGTTGATGAAATAACACTGTAATGATTTTCCGCTTTTACTCCAGCAGACTTAACCCAGCCAAAGCCAACATAAATATTATTTTCAACAGCCAATTTTTTAATCTCATCAATATTACAGCAATTTTTTTCTGAGGTTAAATCAATATTCATAGAAAATCCTGTCAAGCTCATTTCGGGAAAAAAAATAATATCAGCGTTTTTCTTTTTAGCCAAAACTATATTATAAAATATTTTTCTCAAATTACAATATTTATCCTCAAATACAATATTTTGCTGACAAACAGCGGCTTTCACAGTATTCGCCAAATTAATAATCGCCTCTTTCCTCAACAACTTCATAACCGATTTTTTTAATTCTGTTTCTAACGCAAATATTACATTCCGCCGCCTCATCACCTGTACATATTTTGTTATCATAAAGAGAATACTTTTTTCTGACAGAAACCGGCGACAAATTAGGCATAATAACATTAGCGCCGGCCAATATTCCTTTTTCTCTGCCATTTGGGTCGAGAGTGCCCAAAGCTGTAGTAGCCGGCAAAAGAACTCTATTAAACATAAGACGCAGAACAGAAAGCAAAAATAATGTCAGCTCAACACTTCCATTTGCGAAATCAGCGAATTTTGTATCACAATGAGATATAAATGGACCAATTCCAATCATATGAGGTTTTAAATCATTTATAAAAAATAAATCATCGACTATATTCTCAACAGTCTGATATGGAGAGCCAACCATAAAACCGCATCCCACCTGATAACCTATTTCCTTAAGATTAAACAGACATTGTTTTCTGTTTTCCAATGACAAATCAGACGGATGAAGTTTTTTATAATGTTCCTCACTTGCTGTCTCATGTCTAAGCAAATATCTGTCAGCACCGCATTCAAACAGTCTTTTATAACTTTGATAGCTTCTTTCCCCAACCGACAGCGTAACAGCGCAATCACCATAATTTTTTTTAATATTCTCTACTATATGGCACAACAATTCGTCACTATAATAAAAGTCCTCTCCGCCTTGAAGAACAAATGTACGAAACCCCAACTCGTAACCCTGCTTACAGCACTCCAAAATATCCTCCTCATTAAGTCTGTATCTAACAGCGTTTTTATTACTTTTTCTTATTCCGCAATAGAAACAGTCATTTTTACAATAATTTGTAAACTCAATAAGCCCTCTGATATATACCTTTTTACCAAAAACCTTTTCTCTTTCAATTCTTGCCAAAGAAGACATATACTCAAAACAATCATCATTCCTTTTTTGAATTAAATCAATAAACTCTTCTTTTTCCAAAAAACACTCTTTTCTAAGCTTATCAACAATTTTTTTCAAACAGACACCTCTTTATTAGACTCCTTTTGAAACTTACAACAATTTCAGTATAAATTTTAAAATACAAAACTATATTTCTCTTAAAAAAGCTATATAATGCAATAAATAACGCAATAAAATAAAAAAATACAGAGATAAAAAAGTAAAAACGTGAACAAATAAAGACCCCTTAAACTCCAAAAAAATAAAAAATCCGAAATTTTTCAAAAAATATAAAAAATCTTCTCACATACCTGAAGAATGCGAAGAGGTTTCATCATTGAATCCATGTGACTTCTTTGAAAATCTTGACTTCCCAATGGACATTTTCGCTCCTCCACAGAGACCGGAATTCGTAGCGGGAATAACAAATAACATTAAAAATAACAATTCCTCAAACAACAATAATTCCAACAGCTGCGGATGCTCAAATCGCGGATGTTCAAACTGCGGATGCTCAAACTAATGTAAATTTGCTCCAATAAACAACTTAAAATAAATTTCAGGGAAACGCTGTTAATTCAGCGTTTCCCTTATTTTTATTTTCTTTTTTTACTAGACCTATTTAGTAACTTCCATAATAAAGCTTGACAAATCTTTTTCCGCCTGTCTTTTCCTGATTTTTTTGAAATACCGCTTCGAGTATTCCCGCAAAAATCAGGCTTCGGCTGACAAAAAAATCTTTTGTCAATCGTTATCATTTAGGTTACTAAA
>CATJCJ010000372.1 GCA_949738935.1 uncultured Eubacteriales bacterium
ATATCGCTCTAAAAAAATATTTCATTCAATACTTATTAACGCTTTCGGCGTTTAAAAGACAAAACGCCTTTCGCTAAAATATTGAATAAAATATTTTTTTGTTGAATTGACGTAATTTT
This sequence comes from uncultured Eubacteriales bacterium, assembly GCA_949738935.1. Taxonomy (GTDB): domain Bacteria; phylum Bacillota; class Clostridia; order Lachnospirales; family CAG-274; genus MGBC114079. Next base: position 120 of record CATJCJ010000372.1, read on the forward strand.
ATAATTTCGCAAGAGGTCTATTATAAAATATTGTATATTTTTTGTTATGGATAGTTTGACAAATTTGTTTTGTTGTGCTATACTTATAAAGTGTAAGTAATGTATATAGGGTAATACCGCATAAGTTTTAACGTGTTTATCTGTTTTAACTTATTTAAAAACATAAGAAAATGTGGATTTTTGTTTTTTTGATTTATCGATGTTTTCTTGAGGCTTATTTAATTTCAGAATGGAGGGTTAACAAGATGAAAAAATTGGTTTCAGCTTTTCTTGTGGGAATTATGGCTACTTTTAGCTGTGTCAGCGCGTATGCCGCAGGAGTGAATGTGGATAAAGCGGATTACGACAAGGAAAATAAAAAAGTTCAGGTTGAGGCTACCATTACAGATGCCGGCGAAAATCATATTATGACTATTATGTCTACAAAAGTCGCTAAAGAGGGCGCTAATAAGGACGAATATGTTTATAATGAGAATGACCAGATTGTTTATATTGAACAGGATGACAATCCTACAATAACAGATGGTAAGGTTAGTCTTAATTTTGCTTTGTCTGAGGAAGTTGAGAATAACTCGCTTTATTTTGTTCGTATCGGAGGAAGCGGTATTGATACTCCGGGTTATTTGGTTGTTAAGATTGACGGACAGGGTGAGGCGGAAATATTATATGGTGATGTTGACGGTAATGGAGAATTAAATTATAATGACGCCGCTGAGCTTTTGAATTATGTTCGTACTCCTAAAAGCGCCACATTAACTAAGGAGGGACTCGCGGCGAATGATGCTGCTCAGTTTAGAACAAGAGAAAAAGATGGTCAGTATACCGCTCAAGACGTCGCTATGATTATGGAGAAAGTTGATAAAGGGGCTAATTATCAATTCCCTGTTGAGAAGAAGTAAAGCAATAAATAATAAAAATAAGAACATATTTATATTAGACCTGTTCTATAACCTCCGCAATGCCGCTTGACAGACCTTTTTCCGCCATACTTTGTCTGATTTTTTTGAAATACTGCTGCAAGTATTCCTGTAAAAATCAGGCTTCGTCTGGCGGAAAAATCTCTTGCCAATCGTCACAGCTTAGGTTATCGAACAGGTCTATAGTTTTTTATGTGAGACCGCTGATAATATTATTTTGATATGAATCAGCGGTCTCTTAAATTAATTTTTGGGGTGTTATATATTTATGGACTATAATTATTATATGCGAAAAGCCTATGAACAGGCTTTGATAGCGTATGATATTGATGAGGTTCCAATTGGATGTGTTATTGTTTATGACGGAAAAATAATCGGTAAAGGATATAATAAACGTAACAGCCGTGGAAATTCTTTGTCTCACGCCGAAATCGCCGCTATAAACGAGGCTTGTGAGGTTATGGGGGATTGGCGGCTTGAGGACTGTGTTTTGTTTGTTACTGTTGAGCCCTGCCCTATGTGCGCCGGGGCTATTGTTCAGTCGAGAATAAAAGAGGTTGTGTTTGGAACAAGAAACGCTAAAGCGGGATGCGGCGGTTCGGTTTTAAATATATTGAGTTGTGACGGGTTTAACCACCAAGTTGAAATTACTGAGGGAATTATGAAAGAAGAATGTGCCTCACTTATGAGGGGTTTTTTTAAGAAAAAACGCTGAACGCGGTATATATACAAAGAATAACAAAAGAATAATAAAAATAAAAGGGAGGTTTTTATTTTGTCACAATCAGAAAATAAAATGGGTGTTATGCCTGTTAATAAGCTTTTGATGTCTATGGCTTTGCCTATGATGGCCTCTATGCTTGTTCAGGCTCTTTATAATATTGTTGATAGCATGTTTGTCGCTCAGATAAGCGAGGACGCTCTTTCGGCTGTTTCTCTCGCTTTTCCCGTTCAGACGTTTATGATTGCTATTGGCTCCGGTACGGGAGTTGGTATGAACGCCTATCTATCAAAAAGTCTTGGGGAAAATAATCTCAGAAAGGTAAATCGAGCGGCGACAAACGGTTTGTTTCTTGTTTTTGTAAGCTCGATTATTTTTATAATTTTTGGATTGTTTTTTGTTGATATATTTTTTCAAAGTCAGGCGGCGGGAAATCAGGCTGTAGTGGATTATGGCGATGATTATTTGAGAATATGTTCTATATTTTCTTTCGCTATTTTTGGGCAAATGACTTTTGAGAGACTTTTGCAGTCTACCGGAAAAACCTTTTATACAATGATAACGCAGGGTATGGGGGCGATAATTAATATTATTTTGGACCCTATTTTGATTTTTGGATATTTTGGGTTTCCTGAGCTTGGAGTCGCGGGAGCCGCTGTCGCTACTATAATTGGGCAGACCTGCGCTATGAGTTTGGCGATTTATTTTAATATTAAGAAAAACACTGAGGTTAAATTGAGCTTTAAGAGATTTAGACCTCATTTTAAAACAATAAAAATTATATACGCTGTTGGTATTCCGTCGATAATTATGATGTCTATAGGCTCTGTTATGGTTTTGGGAATAAATCAGATATTGGCAGGATTCTCACTGACAGCTGTCGCTGTTTTTGGAGTGTATTTTAAACTTCAAAGTTTTGTGTTTATGCCTATTTTTGGTCTTAACAACGGAATGATTCCTATTGTCGCTTATAATTATGGGGCTCTTAAAAAAGACCGTCTTATAAAAACAATAAAGCTTTCTGTTATTTACGCTGTTTCTATAATGATAGTTGGTTTTCTTATTTTTCAGTTTTTTACGGGAGAGCTTCTTGATATATTTGAGGCTTCGGATGAAATGAAAGAAATAGGTATTCCGGCTCTTAGAATAATAAGTTTGAGTTTTATAGCCGCGGGATTTGGTATAATAATGGGTTCAGTGTTCCAAGCGTTTGGTCAGGGAGTTTTAAGCCTTATAGTATCTATTATTCGCCAGCTTTTTGTACTTCTTCCTGTCGCTTACGTTTTTTCTCTTTTCTGTGAGGGAAATGATATTGACCTTATATGGTTCGCTTTTCCTGTCGCTGAGATTGCCAGTGTTATTTTTAGTACAATTTTTATAATTAGAGTTTATAAGAGGATAATTAAGCCTATGGATAAGATGAGGATTGAGAAAGAACAAGCGTAAGTTTCGGCAATCAGTTATGAGGAATGCGGGCGGAGCCCGCATATATTTTCTCTTTAAAACTCCGCGCTTTTGGCTGTTCGGGGATATGGTATTGAGTCTCGAATGTTTGATACGCCTGTAATATACATTACTAAACGCTCAAAACCCAAACCAAAACCGGAGTGTTTTGCCCCGCCGTATTTCCGCAGGTCTAAATACCAGTTGTAGTCATCTTCATTTAACTCTAATTCAGCCATTCTGGCTCTTAAGGTCTCTAACCGTTCCTCTCTTTGACTTCCGCCGATTATCTCGCCAACTCCCGGAACAAGTAAGTCCATCGCCGCTACCGTTTGCCGGTCATCGTTTAATCGCATATAGAAAGCTTTTATATCTTTGGGATAGTCTGTCACAAAAACAGGTTTTTTGAAGTGTTCCTCTGTTAAATATCTCTCATGCTCTGTTTGAAGGTCTAATCCCCATTCGACGGGATACTCAAATTTTCTGTCGGATTTTTTTAATATATTTATCGCCTCAGTGTAGGTCGTTTTGGCAAAATCAGCGTTTATTACGCCGTTTAGACGAGTCAACAGATTTTTATCTATATATTTGTTGAAAAATTCCATTTCCTCGGGAGCGTTTTCAAGTACATATCTTATTGTGTATTTTAACATTTCCTCGGCAAGCTCCATATCTTCTTCCAATTCCGCAAAAGCTATCTCCGGCTCTATCATCCAAAACTCGGCGGCGTGTCTCGGAGTGTTTGAGTTTTCCGCACGAAATGTGGGGCCAAACGTGTATACATTTCTTAAAGCGAGAGCGTAAGTCTCAGCTGATAATTGACCGCTTACAGTAAGGCTTGTTCGTTTGCCGAAAAAATCCTTTCCGTAGTCTATATTTCCAAACTCATCTCTTGGAGGAATGTTTATATTTAATGTTGTGACTTGAAACATCTCTCCGGCTCCCTCACAATCACTTGTTGTTATTATCGGGGTGTGCACGCAAACAAAATTTCTCTCGTTAAAAAATTTGTGTATGGCAAAAGCCGCGAGACTTCTTACTCGAAAAACCGCCGAGAAAGTGTTTGTCCGGGGTCTTAGGTGAGCTATTGTTCTTAGGTATTCAAGAGAATGCCTCTTTTTTTGTAATGGATAGCCGGAGGGAGATGTTCCTTCGACTTTTATTTCTTTTGACTGAATTTCAAAAGGCTGTTTGTTTTCGGGGGTTTTTATCATAATTCCTCTTACTCTTATGCTTGAGCCTACACCAAGTTTCGTGATTTTTCCGTAATTATTTAGAGTGTTGTCAAATACAATTTGTACGTTTTTGAAGAATGTTCCATCATTTAATTCTATAAATCCAAATGTTTTTGAGTTTCGGATTGTTCTTATCCAGCCTGCCAGAGTTATTTCTTTTCCATCAAAATTTTCTATATTTTTATACAATGCTTTTACATATTCCAAAATATCACCTTCCAAATAATATCAATAATTTGTGCGTACTCAATAATTTGTGCGTACATATTATATCAAAATATATCAAATATGACAACTACTATTTTTTATGATTATATATTCGTAGATTTCTAATGATTGTATATATATAATATAAAGAGATATTTAAAAATAATTCTATATATATGGTGAAATGTTTTTGTTATTGTGTTTATGCACAAAAAATATATTACATTTATATACAGTTTTAACAAAAATTTTCCGGGGGGGGTACTAAAATGTTAAAAGTATGAGAAATTCAGGGTTTCTCCATCTGGCCCCGTTAAAGTGGAAGTATCTGGCCCCTTATCTGATTTGTTCGTATATGTTATAATATGTATATATTAGGAGTGATACCAAAAGGTTGGAATTTATTGGTATCATTTGTAAAAAATTATTATAAAGGAGGAATTTATGTGAGTAAGCTATCAAAAAGGTTTTTGGGCGGATTTATAGCGTTCATTATGCTTATTACAAGTGTTTTGTCCGGAACGGTTTTGTCATTTGCCGATGATGGTTTTGATGACAGAGGCGATTTTAACGGAAACGGAACTCTTGAGGTTGATGACGCTTCCGCTATTTTGACTTATGTTCTTGGAAAGAAAGATTATAAGGGCAGTCTTGCCCCTAAGCTTTTAATTATATGGGAGACGTAAACAGCGACGGTGTCATTACGGCTTTGGACGCGGCTGAAGTTCTTGAAAAGGCTTTGGCCGGCGGGTTTGACGCTGATTATGATTTCTCAGGGAAAAAACCTGTTAAACCTGTTATTCCTACAGAAAGTACTACCAATTCGGAAGTATCTACAGAAGATGGGAATGAAACAACAACAGAGGGGGGTAATGAGACAACAACTGGAGCGGATAGTGAAACGACAACAGAGGCGGTTAACGAGACAACAACGGAAACTCCTGTGGAAACAACTACTGAGGAAGTTGTTACAGGTGAGCCTGAAAACGCTGTTTATGATGGATATGACGCTATTGTTGACGCCAGAATCGCTGAAAGTAATCCTACAAGAGCGGACCAGCCTATATTTAAAACTGTTCGTGAGGCTCTTAACGCGGCTCCAAGTGACCGTAAAGAGGGAAACTCTTATGTGATTGGTATTGTTCCGGGGCTTTATCGTGAACAGGTTATAGTGGAGAAGCCATGGATTACGTTTAAGAAAGTTACGAATTCTACTTCCGCGGCGGAAGACGCTACTTTGACTTGGTATTATCTTGAAAGTTATACTTATGATAATGTAAATCCTGAAACAGGATATTGGGACCCTGATAATCCAAAAGCAAATGAAAATGGAACCAGAGGAGTTCAGCAATGGGGTCAATCGACTCATGTTGGAGCTGATGGATTTAGAGCGGAAGGAATTTATTTTGAGAATTCCTCAAATCTCTATATGACACAAGAGGAAAAAGACGTTAATGTAAGACCTGTTGATACTACCCACCCCCAAAGAAAACATTTCGAGGTTGGTAACGGAACTACAGCTGACACTGATGTTAGGTCAAGTCAATGGATTGAAAGAGGAGCGGCTATTTACATACAGGCAGACAAGGTTGTCCTTGAAAACTGTAAAGTAATTGGTACTCAGGATAGTGTTGGAACTTGCGAAGAAGGTAAAAGAATTTATTTTAAAAACTGTTATTTAGCCGGTCAGGTTGATTTTATTTGCGGCGGAAGTCAATGTTTGTTTGATAATTGTGAGATTCATTGGCAAAGTTCTCCATATGAGGATTCGGGAAGCGCGCTTACAGCGGCTAAAAACGAGAAATTACCAAAAGGTTATTTATTCTATAATTGTAAAATTACAGGAGGAGATAGAACTAACAGTAAATGTACTTTCGCTCGTCCATGGGGAGGGGAAAATACTGATACTGTTTGGGTAAATACAGTAATATCTAATAGTAAAGTAACAAAGCAACCTATGGTAAGAGTTGAAGGTTGGGGTGGTATGGGAAATACCTCTCCAAAAGATGTAAGATCTTTTTTTGAATATGGTTCAAAAGATGAAAATGGAAATCTTATTGATACGAGCAAAAGAACTGGTACATCAAATCATTTGACTAAAAATGGTGTGCTTGGTGACTTTGAAATTGTTAAGTATAATCCATACAGATATACTTCATTTATAGGTGATGTATATGACGGCTGGGACCCTGCCGGCGTTGCTGACAAATGGCGGGAAATAGAGGCTAAACAAGATGAGGTGGCTCAACTTGAGGAAAGTTACACCGAGAACTTTAAACTCCCTGACGCTCCCGCGGGATATGAAATTAAATATTATGTTGACAGTAATTTTGTTAAACTTTCCGCGGACGGAAAAACCGCTGAGGTTACAAGACCTATTTATAATGACCCAGATGCTGAGGTTGAGTTTACCGTTTATCTTAAAAAGGTTGGTACTATAGATGGTGTTGAGTTTACTCGCTCAACTAAAATTAAGGCTATAGAGACATCAGCTGATAACTTTAAAACAAAGGGTACTGTTAAAGTTGATTTCCCATTAGAAAAAGATTTAAAAATTAATCTTTCCTTTGATATGGCGGACGGTCATCATGTTACCGATAAGGAAGTTATTATTTCGGCAGGCAATACAAGTGTTGGTTATGTTGTTGAGTCGGAAGACGGAGACGCAATTCTTCCGGCAGAAGAATATAACGTTACTATAACTTATGATAATCCTTTGATTTCTGTTAAGGGCGGAGAAGTTAAAAAAGTTATAGGTGAGGTTGGCACCGATTATACGCTTGATATTGGTCTTGGAGTTCTTGAGACTGTAAATGGTAATGCCGGTGATTTAAACGGTTCGGCTTCCACGGGTTATACTATGAAAAAATTCTCGGATTCTGAGAAAGGCGAGGTTTATCACTTTAAGAAAGAGGCTAGCGCAAATCTTGACGCTAAACAGAAATTTGTTTGGGATTTGGCGGCTTTGGCTAAGGATGATATCGTAAACTTCAAAACAGCTGACCAAGTTAGAGTTAACTTTAGTGTAAAAGTTCCAAGCTCGGACGGTTGGTCTGATAAACTTCAAAATTATTTTGATATTACGGGAGCCGATGCCAAGGATTATGCCGCAAGTCCTGATAATACAAGATATTTGAGATTTAGATTGGGAAATAATTGGCAGCAATTTGACGTTCATAGTAGTACAGTTGATACTTTCCATGATTCAAGCACTAATGATGTTCAGAAATTGAATCTTTTTGGTAAGTTTAAAGCGGGAGAGAACGCCGGTAAGTGGGCAGACGTTAGTGTTACTCTTAATTATAAAAATGGAGAAATTGTAATTGACAGTAAAGGAAGCTCTTCTTCAACCCATGCATTTACGGGAGCGAATGGTATTCCTTCAGGAATCGACAGAGGTAAGCTTAATTTCGTGATTTATCCGCAGGATGCTTCTGGATTGGCTAATAATGAGTATTATATCTCTAAACCGACTATTTCTTATGAGAGATTTATCGCTCCTAAACCGACTACGGGCGTTGATGTGAGTGGTACGTCTGAAAATGTTACCAAACTTACTTTGGTTAATAAAAATCAACCTCTTTACAGATATGATGCCACTATCGGAAACGACGGAGCGATTACGTTCGCTGAGAAAATTCCAGCGGGAGAGTATTCTTTTGAGTATACACTTTCACCAGGAGCATCAACTCCAACAATTACAGGTACGGGTGCAGCAAATAACACTCTTACAGTAGGTACGGCGGATATTACGGATTTGAGTGTTGTCGCTGATAAAATTGTTGATTTTGTCACCGCTGAGACGGCTATCAATAAGTATTTTGAAGATAACTTTACTAAAAACAGTGACGGGGCTTATGTTCTTGACACAAGTATTAAAGTTCCTACGGCTGAAGGCTATACTATAACTATTAAAGAGGCTACAAATAATGTAACTGCTGACGGCGGTATCGTTAGAGATAACGCTGGCTCAACTCCTGCTGTTAATAAACTTAATTTTACAATCACTATTAATGGTGAGGGTGGAAGCAGTGAGGATTATTCTGTTGATGTTTTGGTTGAGCCTAAAACCGCTAATATGTTTGAGAGGGATTTTGAGGAACTTCCTGAGGGAACAGAAATTCCCGCCGCTAATGATTTTGTTGGTAAGATTGTGAGAATTGATGGCAGAAAAGGAAATGTTATTGAATTTTCAAACTTTAAAAAGGATGGTACTCAAGCTGATGGAGCAAGTCTTGAAATTGGAACTTTCGGGGATATGGACAAAAATGGTATTTACGCTGTCAGTTTTGATGTTATGAAAGATAATGTAACAAACAGAGGCTGGAGATTGCAGTTGAATAATTATCTTGATTTGCTTTATAATCAGGGCAACATTAACTTTGATGTGTATGGCGGTGTTGGCAACTGCGGAGGGTATTCGGCGTCTGATGTATATGGCGCGAGCAAAAATACTCTTACCGAAGGTAAAGCTAACCAATGGTATAATATAACTGTTGTCTCAAATAATAAAAATTCTCACGCTGATGTGTACTTGGATGGAAAATATGTTACATCTTATAAGGGAGCCCCAAATACAACACCAAGTAATTTGAAATTTGGTTCATTCTATGGTGATGAGGCTGGAGCGATATCGAAAGTTTATGTTGACAATATTAAGGTTGACAGACTTGATACAGACTTTGAGAATGAGTTTAACGCCGCTATGACTGGCAAAACAATTCCAACAAATGTTGGAGCTACAGATATTGAGGTTGATTTGCCTTTGACTACAGCTAACGGAAATGTTATTTCTTGGAGTAAAGACAAAGATGATACTGTTATCGAAATCGGTAAGGACGGAAAGGCTGTGTTTAAAGCTCAGCAGGGAGAGACTACAGCTAAATTGACCGCTGTTGTTACTAACGCGGCAGCCGCTAAATATCCGGGCTGTCAAAACCCGGGAGTTATTAACACAATCTCTTACTCAAAAACTTATGGTATCACTTTTGAAAAGAACGCTACTGAAAGTTTCTCCGTAAAGGGAAATGTTACTTTTGAAATCGCTCCGACTAAAGACGTTGATGTTAAGATTGAGGTTCTTAAGGGTACAGATGTTCAGGGAAGAGCTATTGTTACTATGCCGGCGGGGCAGACAACTAAAGAGTATACTATTTCTGATATTGTTCCCGGTGAGTATGATATTCAGGCTTCAGTTACTACTGAGGGTGTTGACAGCAAGGTTAGAAAGGTCGCTGACGCTGAAAGTAATGAGATTACTAAAATTACAGGAACTAAAGATGATGTTGTTGTGAATGTCACTGTCGGTGAATGGGGAATTAAATACGCGATTGATTTTGATACAAAAGAAGTTTTGCCACAAAAACTAACAAAGAACAGTGATACGGGTGAGTCACTTACAGTTGCTGTAGAAACTGATAATGGAAATAAATATCTCAAGATGACAGCTACAGGAGCTGGGGGAGCCAATGTTGGTGTTGGATATGATTTATTTAATGCTATAAATATTCCAAGTAATGATTTAGAGAAGATTAAAAATGCTGATGAAGTTACGGTTTCTTACAAGGTTAAACGAATAAGCGCAACTCAAGATTCTTATTTTGACTTGACAAGTGGTTCAGGTGAAAATGGTTTTGCGCCTCAGGTAGGAGACACTTATGGATATGAGGGAAGATTCTGCTATTTACAAACACATAATAGTTGGTCACAATTTAATCTTGTATCTAAAAATTTTAATGAGACAATTGCTCAGATGGGCGTTGGCAATAATGGGGTCTCTAATGGATTGAAATTTGAAAATAATACAAACGCTTGGTATGATATTAACTTGAATATTGATTATAAAAACAATACTGTTTTGGGAACTATTGGGGTTGGTGATAATATTGCTACTTTAGTTCTTGATGGAGGCAGCCTGAATGGAACTAATGGATTATATCCTGGTATTGATTCGTCCAAGTTTCCGACAACTATTTCAAGAGATAAATTAAATCTTGCGTTCTATCCAAGAAATTCCAATTGTGAATATTGGTTAGATGATATTCAAATTTCTTATGACGACTGGAAAGCAGCGGAATAATAGTTTATTTATAATTAAGATTTAAAATTGATTTAGCGGTGGACTCAAATGAGTTCTGCCGCTTTTTGTATTTCTTGGTTATAGCTCTTAATAATTTTTTACAAAAGGTATTAAGAATTATTTTAGGATTATGATATATTTTTTTAAGTTATATGTACTTATATCTTTGTTTTTTTTATGGATTATATTAAGTTGTATTTAATAATGATAATATATACAAAAAATTATCTTTTAATATATATAATTTGATTTTTTAAATTAAATATATGATATTTAAAATTATTTTTTTGGGATTTTAATGATAATATTTATTTTAGAAAGCATAATATTGACCGCTTTTTTTTAATAGTTATAAATACAGCTTTAAGTTGTTATGTTGGAATCATACAATTTATTTTGAATTTAAATAAGATATATCGTCATTTTCAATAATTTTGGCTAAATTGTATATTGATTATTTGTAAAAATAATGCTAAAATTAATTTAAAGTAGTAAATTTATTAAAAATTAGAACGATTTTTTGGGAAGTTGTTTTATAGTCAATCAACTTAAAAATGAAAAAGTTCGGCGGTCAAAAATCCTTTTCGCTGTGTTATCGTCGGTTGGCATAGGCTTCGGCTATGCTCTCCCTCCGTTGCCTTGCGAAAATAATTTTTGTCTCGCCTCCTTTTTCCATTTTCAAGTTGATTGACTATAATGATTTAATTGTTTTTTCATATTAAGGAGGTAAATCGAAAAAACAAGTTTTTACAGATATAAGTAAATTTTATTAAGGAGGAATTTTGATGATATTTAACGCTAGACGTTTTTTGGCGGCGATAGTTTCTGTCGCTATGATGTTTACTTCACTTACAACAATGGCGTTTGCTGATGAAAATGATAATGTGTCATCTGATGAATCAATAGAACTTTCAGCTGCCGCTAAAATGACTGTTAACGCCGGAGGCTGGAAAGAGTCGGTTTACGCTGAATGGCTGCCTGTTGCCGGAACGGCTAAATATGAGGTCTGTATAAAAAAATCTTCTGAGGCTGATAGCGCTTATAAAAAGTTAGATGATGAACTTATACGTCAATATCCAACTTATTGGAGAGCTGACGCTGTTGGTTTGGCGGTTGGTGAATATGACCTTAAAATTTCCGCTTTGAATGGTGACGGAGAAGAAATTGCCTGGTCAATTCAAAAGGGTATTGATGTTAGGGCTTATAATCGTACGGGATTTGCTTTCTCTCCTGAGTCTACATATAAAGGAGCGGGAGCTTATAATATGGATGGTACATTAAAAGATAACGCTGTTGTTTTATATGTTACAAAAGATACAGCAAAAACAGTTACCGCTGATATTATTCAAGATAGTAAGGGCGGCAAGGTAACTTTTACGGGTTTTCAGGCCATTATAGACGCTCTTGCCAAAGGTACCGAGACAAGACCTATTATTGTTCGTGTTATAGGAACTATAAATAAAGAAGATATGGATGGCTTTAGTTCAAGCGCGGAAGGAGTTCAAATTAAGGGAAGGAGCGCCTACTCGAACCTTAATCTTACTATAGAAGGTATCGGAAACGACGCCACAATAAAAGGATTTGGATTTTTGCTCAGAAACGCGGGAAATGTTGAGATTCGTAATTTGGCTGTTATGACAATGATGGACGATGATATATCCATAGATACTGACAACTGTAATCTTTGGGTTCATAATCTTGACCTTTATTATGGTCCGCAGGGAAGCGGTGACCACGCCAAAGGTGATGGTACCATTGACAATAAGGCTCTTTCAACATGGGTAACATTCAGCGAAAATCATATTTGGGATTGCGGAAAGGTATCTCTTTGTGGTATGGGCAGTAAGGATGAGTATGGAACTTATTATGTTACTTATGTAGGAAACTGGTTTGACCATTCTGATTCTCGTCACCCAAGAATAAGAGGCGGAAATATTCATATTTATAATAATTATTATGATGGAAACGCTAAATATGGAGTTGGTGTAACTACCGGCGGTTCGGCGTTTGTTGAGAATAATTATTTCAGAAACTGTAAAGATCCTATGCTTGTTTCTTTGCAGGGTACTGACGCTCTTGGTTCGGGTACATTCTCTGGTGAGGACGGGGGATATATTAAAGAATATGGCAATGTTATGGCGGGAAAATATACATTTATAACAGGGGAGGACGCTTACTGCGCTTCTTCAAGAGATGAAAAGGTTCCTGATACTTATATAGCGAAAACAGTAAAAGCGGGAACAAGATATACAAACTTTGATACTGCCGATACTATGTATGATTATACAACTTTGGACGCTAATAATGTACCGACATATGTGGTGTCTAACGCTGGTCGTTTAAATGGCGGTGATTTTACATGGGAATTTGACAACGAAACTGAAGATACAAATTATGCTGTTATTCCGGGATTAAGAACCGCTGTGAATAATTATGCTACAAAGCTTGTCGCTGTCGGCGGGACTGTTAAAGGAACGCAAACAGGAGGAACACCATCTTCTCTTACAGGCATTGATGGAAATGTTGTTTCGTATCAGCCTGTGACTAAGCTTGAGGGGCTTAATCTTCCCAATAAGACAGACCAATCTAAAATTACGGCGGGTAACCCTAAAAATCTTACCTCATCCGCTGTTGAGGCTTTAAAATATGACCTTAAAATAGAGACCGCTAATATTAAGGCTGAAACAATATCATCAAATAAAGATGTTACCGGCAGTCCGGGTACTTTTACAATTATAGCGTCTTCTGAGGCAACTGTTGTACTTGATGCAAAAAAAGGTATATGTCTTGGCGGAAGTGGAAATAAAACAAAGAGAGCGATTAAATTTACAACAACTGATAAGGGTATTTTATATTTGTCAGGAAGCTCAACAGGCAGTGATGAAAGATTTCTTGAGGTTATTTCAGAGGATGGAACAGTATTGTCGGGAACTGGGATTTCTACAAGCAGCTCAAAGGCTCCCGTTTCTCTTCCTGGTGCGGGAACATATTATGTTTACTCAAAAGGTAAAGGTATAAATGTCTCTTTCTTAGGTGTTGTTTATGGTGACCCTGTTGTGCCTGATGAACCTGTATATGATGATACTCCGGGATTTTCTTATACATCAGTTGAGCCGGGTGCACCAATAAAGGCTTCTAAGCCGTCTGTTCCGAAAGCGGTTATCAATCCTGATGGTACTATTGAACAGCCGCCTGAGGAAACTACAGAAAATGTGACCAGCGGAGATGACGCGGAAGATACAACAAACAATACGGAAAATACAACAAATGATGAGGTTGTTCGTTGGGGTGATGTTGATGAAAACGGTAAAATTGAGGCTAATGACGCTTCTAATGTTTTAGCTTATGTTTTAAAATGCAGTGATTTTAAAAACTCCGATAAAAAATTTAACATTCAGTTGGCTGATGTTGATGATGACGATGTTGTGACTGCTAAAGACGCTTCGTTGATTTTTCAAAAATTTCTTGGCGGCTCAAACTTTGTTTTCCCTGGGGGAAAAGACTGGAATTATACTGAAAAATCCTCAGAAACAACAACTTTAAAAAGTGAGAATACAACAGCGAGCGGCGAGGATACAACAAGCAGTGAAAATACAACAGCGAGCGGTGAAGACACAACAAGCGGTGAAAATACAACAGCGAGCGGTGAGGATACAACAAGCGGTGAAAATACAACAGCGAGCGGCGAAGATACAACAAGCGGTGAGAATACAACAGCAGGTGAGGATAATTCATCGGAAACAACAACAGCAGGAGGAGGCTCCGGTGGTGATGTGACAGATGACTCTAAAGCTTATAATTTCTCGGATTCCGCTTTTGACGCGGTTTCAACGACTGCGGGTGCGATTGTTGACGCAATACAAATGTATAAGGTGGCTGGTATTAAAACAGGTGTCAATTACGAGCTTGATAATTTAACTTTAACAAGAGGTTTTAAATTTAATACAACAAGCGCTCTTACAAAAGAACCTGAAAAAAGTGCTCTTGGATTAACTCTTAAAGCTAATGATAAAGTCACCCTATATGTAGGGGTTGGAAGTGATAGTGATGTTTTTAATTTGGCGTTTGTTAATTCATCTTTTAACGTTGTTGAAGAAAAACAAGCGATTACTCCGGGTAATAAAACTCCTGTAGCTGTTGAATTTGTGGCTCCAGCAGATGGAATATATTATATTCAAGCTTTAAAAGGGACTAATTTAGGTAAAAATCCTTTTGTATATGGAGTTAAAATAGGAAAATAAAATGAAATAATTGGAATAATAAAAAAGGCTGACAATTGTATATTATAATTGTCAGTCTTTTTATTATTGTGTTTTTAGAGATTTGTTTGAAAAATTCTCAAGATTGTTTTTAAATTGAGAAGGTGAGATTCCATATATATCTTTAAAAACTCTATTAAAAGTTCGTATGCTGTCAAATCCTGAGTCAAAGGCAATATCGGTTATTGTGCGGTTTGTTGTTCTTATTAGGACAGCGGCGTATTCCGCACGGATTATTCCTAAATATGAACGGAGGTTCATTTTAAAATTGTTTGTGAAAATTCTTGAAATATAATATACATCTACATTAAAAGTTTTCGCAAGAGATTCTCTTGTTATGTTTTCTGTAAAATTATTTTCTATATATTCTGTTATTTTGTGGGTTATGTCATAAAGGGGAGTTTTGCCGTTGTTGTTTAAAATTAATCTGTTTATTATTTTTGAGAGAATTATGCAAATGTAACCGAATTTTACCTCAAAATTACTTTCGGGAGAAAGATGATTTAAGGCAAAAAAAGCTTCCTCATCTATGTTTTGAACGGAAACTATTGGATTTACTGGTTTGTAGTTTTTGAAATTTGGAAATAAAGAGCCAAGAAGATTTGGCGCGCACATTATGAGAAGCTCGTCCGCTTTTTCCTCACCGCCTTTAAAATAAGAATGGACTACGTTTGGAAAAATTACAGCAAGTTCTCCTTTGCTTACGCAACAATCGTTATCATCTATTTTTATATGCTGAGCGCCGTCGTATACATAAAGCAGTTCTATATATTTGTGAAGATGGCTTGGAAAATTTACTTCGTAATTATTATGTTTTACTGTCAAATCTGTTTTTCTTATCTCGTAAAAAGGATGCATATTTATAACCTCTTTTTTGATAATGTCAGAACGTATCTGAGGGTTAAACCAATAATTTTAATTTTGTTTATGGAAATTTTTGGAATTGATGTAAGCAAAAGACTTGTTTTGTGTTGTGAAATTTAGGGTCAAGCCCTTTTTAAAGGGCTTGCGGGTTTGGGCGGAGCCCAAAATTTATTTTTGAATAATTTTTAAAATTTCATCCGCGACCAAAGAAGCTCCGATTTTGTTTACACATCGTTTTTGACTTTCTGAAAGAGAAAGCCTTTTTTGGTAATCTGATGTTAGAGAGCTGAATAAATTTAAAAAGTCTTTTTTGTTTAGCTCACTTTCTCTCCCTCCATATATTGATATATCGCCTGTTTCTCCAAATGAAAGAGAAGATTCTTGATTTGGCGCTACTGTTATAGTTATTTGGGGTAATCCTATTGAAGCTATTTCTTGAGCTGTTCCTCCGTTCGCTGTTATGGAAAGGTCGTTTTTGGACATTAACTTTGCCATTTGTGGATTTGGGTGGAGAATTATGTTTTTAGCGGAAGAAGCCAGCTTTTTTAATTCAGCTTTGTTTTTTTCTGAAAAACCGTCACTTACAACAACGTTGAGTGTATAAGGAGTTTCTTTTAAAAAGTTTAGTATTTTTACAGATGTGTTTTTTGGGTCTGTTCCGCCCATTGTTATCAGAATGTTCTTGACCTCTTTTTTTATATCTATAGGCTTGGCTTTCTCAAATTCATCTCTCAGAAGAGCGTATTTTGCTCCAAGGAGAAGTTTGCAGCCGGGGGAAGTGTTATATTTGTTTTTAAAATTTTCTCCGCCTAAACTCTTATTTATAATTATGTCACAATCGTAATAGGAAAGATTTAGCAAGTCGTCTATATATATAAGTTTGTTGTACTTTTTCCTTAGACATGAAAGAGTTTCCTCGTTTATATCATAACTGTCTAAAAGCATAATGTCGGCGGAATTTTTGCTGTTTTCACAGTATACGGGATATCCGTTCTTTTTAATTTGATTTGCCCCGTAATCGTATTCGCTTCCGTTTTTTCTTATATAATATATATTTAGATTGTTTTTTAATTTTTCAGCAAGTACAAGAGTCCGTGTTATGTGACCAATTCCAATGGTTAGCGACCCGTTGCAGGCTATTGCCATTGTTTTTTCTTTCATTATATCAATTCCTTTAGAACGCGATATTTTATTTCGGCTATTTTCCAGTCATCAAGACTATCTATGTCTTGAACTTCTAATTCTGAGAGAATTATGGGGACTTTGTCTTCAAGGATTATTCCTTTTCTCTCAATAAATTTTTCTACATCATAAAAATAAAATTGTCCGGCGTCGTGATAAAATGGTTCCAAGTCCTGTGACCTTGCCGTAAAATTTTCCGGCCATTTGTATTTAAGATAATTATTTTCTATTATAAAACATCGTTGAGGAGGATAAGAAAATTTTATGACAGGGTTTACCGCTGTGGCGTTGGTTTTTATTAGTGTTTCTAAGCCAAGTTTTAGCTTTTCTGGATTTATAAACGGCGCTGTAGGGTATATACAGCAGGCGTATTTGAAATCTTTTCCGATTTTTTTATACTTTGAGAAAACCTCGAGCAAGACATCGTGAGTCGCTGCTGTGTCATTTGATGTGGCTTCGCTTCGCATAAAGGGTACTTCCGCCCCAGCTTTTTTTGAAATCTTGGCGATTTCCTCGTCGTCTGTGGAGACCATTATCTCATCAAATATATTGCTGTTTATTGCCGCTTTAATTGAGTAATTTATTATTGGTTCTCCGCAAAACTCTTTTATATTTTTTCGGGGAATACGTTTGCTGCCGCCTCTCGCTGTTATTATCGCGATAGTTGTGTTATTCATTTTATTCCCTCCTTTAACATGTTAAAACTCATAGGGGTTCCTTTTTTATAGTCACTGGCAGAGGTTTTTCCGATAATTTCCTCATAATACATTGTATGGAGACCTTTTCCCGGACGGATTGAACGAACGTTATCTTTAGTAAAAGTTTCACCTTTTTTTATGTCTTTTACAATGTACAGAGAGCGTGAGCCATCTCTTCCGGTTTCCTGATTTGGGGTTAAAGCGTAAGTTACTTTTCCAAGCGCTTTTTCTAAGTTTCTGATTTGTGAAACCATATTTGCGAATTCCTCGGCTTCCATTGAAAAAGCGGAATCCACACCACCGTCTGACCTTTTTAACGTGATATGTTTTTCTATTATTTTCGCTCCGAGAGCGACAGCTCCAAGGGCGACCTCTGAACCAAGCGTATGGTCGGAAAGTCCAACTACACACTCAAAGGTTTCTTTCATATTGGGGATTAGTCGGATATTCATATCCTCATATGGACTTGGATAAGCGGAGGTGCATTTTAATAAAGCGACGTTTTTGTTGTTTTCTTCCTCGCATGTTTTTAAGGCCCGCTCAATATCCTCTAAATGAGCGATTCCCGTTGATATGATTATTGGTTTTCCTGTTTTTGCCGCTTTTCTTATTAAAGGAATATCATTTATCTCATAAGACGCTATTTTAATCGCTGGCATATTTAGTTTTTCCATAAAGTCTATCGCTGTTAAATCAAAAGGAGAGGAAAAACAATCAAGCCCTAGCTTTTCGGCGTAATTTTTCAATTCTTCCTGCCATTCCCAAGGAGTATAGGCTTTTTTATATAGAGAGTAAAGATTGCTTTCATTTTCCCAAAGTCCTTTACCTGTACGAAATTCGGGATTATCACAATCTATTGTTATTGTATCGGCTGTATAAGTTTGAAGTTTTACAGCGTCAGCTCCAGTGATTTTGATTTTATCTATTATTTTTAAAGCTCTGTTAAAATCTCCATTGTGATTTCCTGACATTTCGGCTATTATATATGTTGGAGATGTTTCTGAAATTGTTTTGCTTCCTATTTTGAATGATTTATTCATTTCAAGCCTCCGATTTTATTTTTATTAAGTGTGTTTTTTATTAACTCATCAATAAAGTCACCCATATTAATATCAAGTTCTTTTAAAACTCTTGTTATTGTGCTTCGAGAGGTAAATCCGGGGTTTGTATTTACTTCTATAAAATAAACTTGTTCTTCGCGTACTATCAAGTCGATATAACAAAGTCCGGTGCATTCAAATATTTTATATACTTTTTGTGAGATGTCTTTTATCATTTCTCTTATAAATTCAGGAAGGGTAGAAAATATTATTTTTGTGTTGTTATCAATATATTTGGCGTTATAATCGTAAAATCTATTTTCTGTTGATATATCTAAAATCGGAAAAACTTTAATTGAGTTTTCTATTTTGAAAACAACACTTGTGACTTCTTTGCCGAATATAAATTTCTCAATTAATACATCATCTTTTAAAATTTCTGTGATATGTTTTATGGCTTCTTTTGTTTCCGCTATATTTTGAGCGACAGATATTCCTATGCTTCCGCCGCCGCTGTTTGGTTTGACTATAACGGGAAAGCCTAATTCTTTTATTTTTTCCTCGTAATCAATTATATCGTCTTCTCTTTTTATAAAAACATCTTCGCATATAGGAACTCCGTTTTCTTTTAAAACAGCCTTGCATATATGTTTATTCATACAAATCGCCCCCGGGAGAACACCGTTTCCGACGAAAGGAATGTTAAGACAGTTTAAAAGCCCAGATATTGAACCGTTTTCTCCCTCGCCTCCATGAAGAAGGTTTAATACGATATCAGGGGAGAAGTTTAAAAGTTCATTTATCCATAGAGGGTCTTTTTTTTCGGGAATGTTTATTAATCTTACATCGTAACTTTCTCTGTTTATGTATTTTTCTACTTCTTTAGCCGATTGTATTGAAATATCTCTTTCGTGTGACTCTCCTCCATATAGCAACGCTAGCTTTATTTTCATTATAAACACCTCTGTATATATAAGAATTATTTTTTGCCGCTTATTTATTGGTCAAGTGATATGGATTTTAGGGTTTTAGCGGCGGTCTCAGGCATAACTGAGTTTATATAACAGCCTGTTGAAAACTCAAAACCCGCCATATGTCCTATTCTTGGGATTATTTGTATATAAAAGTGAATATATTTTTTGTGATTATCGGTTGGGTTGTTTGGCGAACTGAAAAAACATATGTTGTATGAAATTCCCTCATATATTGATGTTAAACGTTTAGCGCAGTTTCTTATCGTTTTTCCGGCGAAAACTATTTCATCATCGTTTAACTCAATGATGTTTGAAATATGTTTTTTTGGTATGATATACATTTCATATGGGAATTTCGCGTCAAGGGGCACATACGCTATAAAGTGCTCATTTTCCTCTATGATTTGTTCTCCAAGTGTTAATTTTAGATTGCAAAAATAACATTTGTTATTTTCTTGATAATATTTTTTAAGAACATTTTTTATTTGTAAATATCTTGGGGGAAAGACTGACAAAGCCGTTATCTGCCAATGTGAATGGGATTGACTCGCTCCGGCGTCTATTCCGTCATTTTTGAATACTTGAACGTAAACAATTTTTTTATCATTTTGCAGTATTTTAGCTCTCTGTTGTATTGATGATATAACTTTTGTTATATGTTCGTCTGTAAAATTACATAGTTTCTCATCGTGCTTTGAGGTGTCGATTAATACATCGTGTATACCATAATGACTTGGGTCATTTTTTGATATAAAGGGGTATTTATTTGGAACAATTCTTATTTCTTTATCAGGAGTTGAAAAAATTTCTTTCGGAGTCATTTTTTCGTTCTCCGGACAAAATGGGCAAAACTCTTTTGGCGTTGATGAGACGCGGAGCTTTTTGAAATTTTGGGGTCTTCTCGCTCGTTCTTCAGCGAAAAATATTAATTCTCCTGTTAAAAAACATTGTTTGACCATTTATTTCACCTCTTCTTTTTTATTATTTATATACCATTTGTGTATATTATTATATATATTATCCATTGTTGGACTTTTTTCTCCGTTTATATTGCTGTTTGTTAAAACAGCTGAGTAATTTAAGCATATTCCGCTGAAAGGAATTTGAGTCTCAATAAATTTTTGAAGTTCCTCTTGTGCCGATTTAAAGGTTTCATCGCTTGTCGATGATTCTGCCTTTAATATTAAACTATCCATTTGCTGAGAGGAGTAATTGAAGAAATTTATTCCGGAGGTTATTCCCTCTGAGGATAAAAGTGGTCTTAACTCGCCCGATTTTGAGAGTTTTATTCCTCCCAAAAACATATTGAAATTATCATTTTTGATTAAATCAAGGCATTTGTTAAAAGGCTGTCTGTTAACGGTTATATTAAAACCTATTTGATTTAATCTATCGGCTATTATCGCGGCAGCCTCACATCTTGATTTGTTCTCTGAGTTTACAAGAATTGAAAAATTAAGTTTGTCTTTTGTAAGCCCTGTGGCTTTAATTGTTTTTGCCGCTTCATCAAGGTCGTATTTTGGCGGAATAAGTGTTTTCTCAGCGTAAAACCAATTATTTGGATTTACAGGAATATGAGTTTTTATTCCGTGGTTTAGGTAAATGCCTTCAACAATTTCATCTGTGGGAATGGCTTTTGATATTGCTTGACGTACTGTTATATTTGACAGAACAGGGTTTTTGTGATTATAGCCTAAACACTCAAAATTATTTGTTTCAAACTCAGATATGTTTATTTTTTTACTGGCGCTGTATTTTCCCCATTCACTTACGTCTGATTGTATAACATCTGTTATGGACTGTTCAAAAGCGTATAAATCTGTTTGGCGGTCATTTGTTATTGTTACGGAAATTTTATCTATATAAGGACTTCCGTTGATTCCCTGACATTTTTCAAGAATAAGACGGCGGGCAAGCTGATATGATGAGAATTTAAAACTTCCGCTTCCAATTGGATTCATACTTACATCACTGTCAATAGATGTTTTTCCATTATAGTAGTCTGATGATATTATAGGAAAGCATAGGTTGTATATACTATAGTAGTAAGGTTTTGAGAGTTTTATTGTGACTGTGTTTCCGTCATCTATGAAACCGGATACATTTTTTAAAGCGTTGGAGTATAAGCATTTTTCTCCTTGAGATTTGATTGTGTTTAGAGAAAAAATTACATCCTTTGCTGTTATGGGATTTCCGTTATGCCATCTTAATCCGTCTTTTATTTTAATTGTAAGAATATCATTTGTAAAAGAATAACTCTCGGCTATATTTGGTGTGACTTTTCCGGTGCTGTCAATTTTAAAAAGTGTCTCAAAAACGGGTTTTAAGGCGTTGTCAACAGTTATATCCTCATTTATTAACGGATTTAATGTTTTTGGGATTCGCATTGAAATATTGAGAGTTCCTCCGTATTCCGGATTTTGATTATCTGATTGATTATTTGTGTTGGAAGTTTCTGAGGCATTGTCTGTATTGTATGCGGAATTTGGATTGTTTACCTTTAACAAGTCGTTATCTTGTTCGCAACCGAACAAAAGCGACGCTACCGCAATTATGACGATATAATAAACTGATTTCATTTTCAACCTCCATTTAAAATTAAGCAAAACTAAAATATTGAGATAAACAATGTTTCATTGATGTCTATTTTTTATTATAGCATATTTTTATTATATTGGGCAAGAACTCAATTTTTTTGTTATTAGACTTTTTTCGAAACCGCAAAATTATGCCAATCCAACAAAAAAATATTTGTATCAATAATAAAGTTTCGAAAGAAGTCTATTCATGTATTATAAACTCTTTTAGGCGGTTTTCAGCCTCATTATCAGCGTGTATTTTGAAAAAAAAGCCGTCCTCTTTATTGTTGGACTCGGATATTTCACAGTTTCCATGAATATAGTTGACTAAGTAGCCTTTATTATAGGGGATTAGAAGTGAGATTGATTTTTTGAAACTTTTTATTACAGTCTCAACTTTTTCTAAAAGCTTATCTGTACCTTTTCCATATTTGGCTGAGATTTTTTGAGTTTCTAAAGCCCTTGAGTCTTTTGGTAAGGGTATTTCAATATTTTCTTTGTCGATTTTATTGAATACAGTTATTATTGGTTTTTCGTCACAGCCAAGCTCTTTTAATGTATCATACACAACTTTTATATGCTGTTCTCTTAACGGGCTTGACGAATCCACGATATGAAGTATTATATCGGCATATTTGACTTCCTCAAGAGTTGCCTTAAACGCTTTTATTAAGTTATGGGGTAATTTTTGAATAAATCCTACGGTGTCTGTGAATAAATATTCTCCTCCTGAGGGAAGTTTTATTTTTCGGGTTGTTGTGTCAAGAGTGGCGAAAAGTTTGTCTTCAGCTAAAACACCCGCGTTTGTTAATGTGTTCATAAGTGTTGATTTTCCGGCGTTTGTATAACCGGCGAGAGCTATTATTGGAATTTTGTTTTTCTGACGTTTTTCTCTGATGGTTTGGCGATGTTTCTCTATTTCTTTAAGCTCTTTGTTTAACTCTGATATTCT
The DNA here is from genome assembly GCA_949738935.1 of uncultured Eubacteriales bacterium. Classification (GTDB taxonomy): domain Bacteria; phylum Bacillota; class Clostridia; order Lachnospirales; family CAG-274; genus MGBC114079. The sequence goes on from CATJCJ010000372.1 coordinate 23,270, forward strand.
GTCGGCTATATTTCGGCGGTCTGTTTCTAATTTTTTTTCTCCGGGGCCTCTTGTCCCTATTCCTCCTCCGAGCCGGCTCAGAGCTTTGCCTTGTCCGGCAAGGTGTGAGAGATTATATTTCAGCTGAGCGAGTTCGACTTGTACTTTTCCTTCGGCGGAACGAGCCCTTGAGGCGAATATGTCTAGAATTAAAAGAGTTCGGTTCATTATTTTTGTATCTAAAATCTGTTCCATATTTTTTATTTGATTCGAGGTGAGTTCATCGTCACAAATTATTCCTGTGGCGTTTGTCTCGCTTATATAAGCTTTGAGTTCTTCGAGTTTTCCTTTTCCAAAGTAGTGGGCTCTGTGAATTCCCTCTCTTTTTTGCAGCATTTTTCCGACACATACGACTCCGGCTGTTTTTGCCAGTTCTTCAAGCTCGTCAAGACAACTTTCAGCGTCAAATTCGTTATTGTCATAATCTATACCTATTAATATAACTCTCTCAATTTCTTTTTCTGTGTTATACATATATGTTACCTCCATTTGTTTTTCCGTTCTCCCATTTCTTTCATAAAAGTATAGCATAGGTAATTATAAATTGCAATAATATCATAAAGGGTGTTTCTTTGAAATGTTGACTAAAATCTTTTGTATTTATAGTAGTTACATTTTAAAAGTTACAAAAAAATTATTTTACTTGCACGGGCTGCAAATTGCTTTGTAATTCGTTTACCGCCTGGCAATGTTTACGCACTAGTAAAATATTTTTTTGTTATACTTTAATTGTAATTACTATAATTATGCTGTTTTGTTCAAAAAAAATTCAAAAAAATTTTAATATTTTTTACTGTAAAAATATTAAACTGGTTTGACTTTTTTCCGATAAAAATATTATAATATGGGAATAGATAACTTAAGGAAATATAATCTTAAAAGCGGCTATTTTTATTTATATCAGAACCTGTCTAAAATCTGAAAAAGTCTGTCTAAAAACAAAATATACACAAAAAATCAGCGAAAATAAAATCATTTTGGAGCGTAATGATATTATTTTCACTGATTTTTTGGATATTTTAATAGTTTTTAGACAGGCTCTCAGAATCGCCGCGGATTGAT
>CATJCJ010000373.1 GCA_949738935.1 uncultured Eubacteriales bacterium
CAAAGCATTTATGTCTAATTCTTTTTCCATATATGTCCTCCAAATCTAATTGTATATCTTATATACTACTATAGAAGGTCTTTTCCTCAAATACTTTATACGAGGTTTCTTCCTCACATAAGATGTGGTCATATATGGATTATTTACTTATATAAAAGAATTATTCAAAAATACTAGCCATCAAGGGCACTTTTACTCAAAAAACTCTACTGAACCGCTGCCAATATAGTAAACTGCTCCACACACCTTCAAGTCATTCCCCGGCTTACTCTCCGTCAAACCCAGGCTTTCTTTGATAATGGATACACTTCTCTCTACGTTCAGACAACTAGCGCGAAGGGCATCCTTTTCCTCGCCAATTGCCTTACGGATCTCATCTGTGATCGACTTCACATAGCCGCCAGGTTCTCCGTGGATTGCGGCGTCCACGGCCCCACAGTGCTCATGCCCCAATACTACTACGAGCTTACACCCCAAATGGTCTACCGCATACTCAACACTTCCCAGCTGGTGATCATCCATCACATTTCCTGCTACCCGGATTACAAACAGTTCTCCAATGCCAGCCATAAAAATACTTTCCGGAATAACCCTGGAATCCGAACAGGTAATAACAACCGCATACGGACTCTGTCCCTCCTCGCAGGTAAACTTGCGGATCTTAGACGATATATCGCCAGTATTTGACGAAGCCGCCAGATAGCGTTTATTTCCCTCCACCAATTTTTGCATCGCCTCGGATGCGCTTAAAGTTTCCTTCTGCATATTTTTTCCTCCATTTCTATAATGTATTCCACCTTACTTGATTTTGTAATAGAATTATAGCACATATTGGAAATAAGATCAAATCCTATTCCGCCTTTAACGTACAAAAGCCACTACAAAAAACGTAATGGCTGTACAACTATTGAATATTCGCGTTTTATCGCCATAATAAAACTAATCCTCCAGATCCTCAAGCAATTCCTTTGTCCCGTAAATAAACTGCCTACCATCTTCATTCTCCAACCCGTCCAGATCATCCATGTCCGATGGCCTCCATCCAGGCATCTTCTCCGGGACTGCCGCCCCTTGTAAAAAAGCAACGATATAATACATTTTACTATCCGATATCTGGTCGATAAGGTTTTTGGCGAGTTCCCTATAAGTCATGATAAACACTTCCTTTCGTAATTATTTATTAATAAACGATGTTTTAAGAAACCAATACTTTAAATACTTGCTCTAATATAAGAATACCCCCAGCGGAAGAAAATGTCAAGATGTGTTTTATAAATATTGTAATCTTCTTACAATAAAAAGAATCTTAATTCCTGAAAAATTTACTTTAAAAAATGAAACATGATTATCCCATCTTCCAACAATCCAAGAACCTCTATTGGTAATTGTATTATACTCTCTTTTTTTCTAACCCACAACCCATTTTCTAACAAAACTTTACGTAAACTTACTATTCCAGTAATCATTTTGGAATTATTGTTATCTCTCTTGATGCAAATATTTTTCTGTATCCCTCTTTAAGTCCTCTAATGTTATAGACGCAAGTTCATTTTCCATAGCAGCTTGCACCCGGAGAAGCTTATCATCCAAAATATGATGAATATTTCTTCCTACCGGGCAATCCGCACTAGGATTCTCATGAAAATGAAACAATTCCCCATTCCCGATACATTCCACCGCACGGTACACATCCAAAAATGTGATATCCTTTAATGGCCTTGCGACCGTAGTACCTCCCGTCCCACGAGCCACCTCAATCAATCCCGCTGCCTTTAACTGACCTAAAATCTTTCTTATGATAACCGGATTCACATTCGTGCTGCCCGCTAAAAAATCACTCGTCACCTTGTACGTATGACTAAATGTGTCCACACAGGCAAAAATATGAATTGCCAACGTAAAACGACTCGAAATCTGCATATCATGTACCACCTCTTTTTCTTCCTTTTACTTTGTTTATGGACTTTCAACCATGTCATTTGTTTCATTGTCTCTTACCACGGAAATATTTTTGTGGCCCATCCCCTATCGTTTCATTCAGTCCATTAAACATAATTTATACCCCCAATATTGTAAATCAAATTGCAAAGGACTCAGGACTCAAATCAATGAGCCGAGAGTCCCTGCAAATTATTATCCCTGACTGACCTCCATTTTGTCCTATAACATCATGTAATACATTCATATCTCTGTTTTCATTATACAAAAGGTTTCCGGATACTTCAAGCACTATTTCCTTAGGTGCAAACCTCGTTTTTTATTATCTGTTTTACATAACAAGTACCACGGACGCCACGATCCCCGCCAGGGTCGCAACCAGGGCGCCCACCAGGGTATACCGTGTCTTTGTCACCTTCGCAGTCATAAAGTAAACGCTCATCGTGTAAAATATCGTTTCCGAACAGCTCATCAGGACAGAGGCAAGCATGCCAAGA
>CATJCJ010000374.1 GCA_949738935.1 uncultured Eubacteriales bacterium
ATCAGTCTTTCGTAGGCAAATAAAATCAATGGGGCGTCGAAAACCTGGGGCGTCTGCACCTGCCACATAAAGTTTCTGTCCGGCGTCTGTCTTGCAAACCCGTTTTCATCCACGATCTTTATCGTATCCTTCACCGGCATTCCCGCCACACAGGCGTGATCCCTTTTCACTGCCTCATAACAGCGTTCCAGGATTTCCTGTGTCAGAAAGGGTCTCGCGCCATCCTGAATAAAAATATAGCCGTCATGTCCGGGATCACACCGCTTCTCCCCATCGCATGCCGCCGCACTGCCCCCGGCAGCCAAAAGCCCGTTATATACGGAATCATACCGCTCTTTTCCCCCTGCCACAACAGCCGTCACTTTACAAAAACCATACTTCATCACAATATCTTCTTTTACATAAGAAATATCCTCCGCACTGGTGACAAGGATGCAGTCATCAATCACAGAGGAGACTTCTACCGCATGTAATGCGTACCATATGAGCGGTCTGTCCCGCAAAAGCATATACTGCTTCGCCACATCACTCTCCATGCGGCTGCCGCGTCCCGCCGCCAACACAATGGCGGTGCATCTCTTTTTCTCCATCATTCCTTCACTCCCGCTCTGCGTCCCATTCCTCCGGGCACACCTCCGCCCGGCCTGCCATTGCGCCCTTCTTTCCAGACCAGGCTATATACCCTCTCCGAGCTTTAAATTCGGTACAGCATTCAGATCATACCCGTGCCGCACGCCTTTCACATACTCGTAATATCCCGCCGCACCGATCATCGCCGCATTGTCCGTACACAGCAGGGGCGATGGATGGTAAAACGTCACGCCGCGTTCTCCACAGGCTTTTGTAAGCGCTTCCCTGAGCGCCGAGTTGGATGCCACGCCGCCGGCTATGGCAAATTTCTTTATGCCGCAGGACTCCACCGCATGCATGGAATGCTCTGTAAGCACATCCACCACCGCTTTCTGGAAGGAGGCCGCCACGTCAGCCTGACAGAAGGATTCTCCCTTCATCTCACAGGAATTGAGATAGTTCAGCACCGCTGATTTCAACCCGCTGAAACTAAAGTCGTAGTCGGAATCTCCCACCTTCGCCCTCGGAAAAGCGATGGCGTCCGGGTTCCCCTCCCTGGAAACTTTGTCAATTTTCGGCCCACCGGGATACCCCAGTCCGATCGCGCGCGCCACCTTATCGAACGCTTCTCCCGCCGCGTCATCCCTTGTGCGTCCCAGAATTTCATATTCCCCGTAGTCCTTCACCACCACAAGATGGGAATGTCCGCCCGAAACCACAAGACATACAAAGGGTGGTTCCAGGTCTCTGTTTTCTATGTAATTTGCACTGATATGCCCTTCAATGTGATGCACGCCGACCAGCGGAATCCCCGATGCAAAACTGACCGCTTTCGCCGCAGACACGCCCACCAGAAGCGCACCCACAAGCCCCGGGCCATAAGTAACTGCGACAGCATCCATGTCGGAAAGCTTTTTTCCTGCCTGCAAAAGCGCCTCCGCCATCACCTGATTGATCTTTTCGATATGCTTGCGGGACGCAATCTCAGGAACCACACCCCCGTAGAGCGTATGCAGATCGATCTGGGAGGATATCACATTGGACAACACTTCCCTGCCGTTTTCCACCACAGCCGCGGCTGTCTCATCACAGGAAGTCTCCACAGCCAGAATCGTCACGGTTTCCCCGATATTTCCCATTGCTCACTCCCCCACAAGTTCCCAGCCGAGAATCTTCCAGTGTCC
>CATJCJ010000375.1 GCA_949738935.1 uncultured Eubacteriales bacterium
AATGAAAATGAAAAAGTGATTGCTGTAGACGGCAAAGCAATTAGAATACATCTAAAACAGATAAACCGCATTCAGCACTTCAAATAATAACAGCATATCTTACAGAGAGCAGTGCTGTGCTTGGGCAGGAAAAAATAAACGAAAAAACAAATGAGATACCGCTACTTCGACAAATGTTGGAATACATGAATATTAAAGGTAAAACAATAACTGCAGATTTATTGCACTGCCAAAAAGAAACCTGTGCAAAAATTATTGAAAAACAGGGAAACTATGTTTTAGGATTAAAAGAAAATCAAAAAACATTACATGATAATATTTTAAGCCCTTCGGGGCTTTTTCTCCGTAAAAATATATAAGAAAGAGGTTTTATTTTTATGGCAAACAAAAGAGAAAACGGAGAGGGTTCAATCTCCAAACGCCCTGATCCTGACGGTACTTGGTGGGCAAGAATTACGACAGGCGTTGACAAAAACGGAAAACAAAAACGAAAAGCGTTTTATGGAAAAACAAGACAAGAAGTTCAAAAGAAAATGACAGCAGCGTTAAATGATATAAATCTCAACGCATATACAGAACTGTCAAAATTAACGTTAGAAATGTGGCTAAACACTTGGTTAAATGAATATGCGTTATATGAGTTAAATTCTATAAAACAATCAACATGAGTAAGTTACGAAACATTTATTACAAAATACATTAATCCGATTGTAGGAAAACATAAACTCCAGAATCTGCGTCCTGATATAATCCAAAAATTTTATAATGACAAATTAGAAAACGGTAGATTAGACGGAAAAAGCGGATTAAGCCCCAAAACAATAAAAAACATACACGTTATGCTTCACGAAGCGCTTAGACAGGTATTCAAAAACGGTTTAATTTCAAGAAATATAACAGAAGCCGTAACTCTCCCCAAAATTACAAAAAAAGAAATGCGTCTTTTAACCTCTGATGAGCAGAGCAGAATTTTAAAATTATGCACTAACGAAAACAATAGAATATTTATAATATTGGCATTATCAACCGGTATGTGTTTAGAACTTGTCTAAAAACAAAATATACACAAAAAATCAGCAAAAATAAAATCATTTTGGAGCATAATGATAGGGAGTGTTTCTTAAGGTATGTAAATGGCATAATTATCCAAACAATAGTTAATAATATAATTAACTTTTATCATACAACAGGATAGGGCAACGCTGGAGTGGGATCTGAGCGGTTGTATGGCTTTTGCACTAAAACGTATAGCAAAGCTGTCCGTTTTTCTTATCTGTTTTAGACAGGTTCTAAAAGTCTTGTCTGCTATTCATTAAGCTCTGGCATGATTTTTTTATCCGTAATACGGCTTATAAGGCTAGCATAAGCTTCCACGCTATAGATATCCCTTATATGATCTTCAATATCACGAACTGACATACCTTTTTGATACATAGGAATAATCTTTTCTTCGATAACCGAAATATTTTTTTTCCTTTTGGCTGCTATTTTGGGTTCAAAGCTGCTTGTTCTATCTTGTGGAACATTGACTTTAAATTCGCCATATTTACTTCTTACAGTTTTAGGCTTTGCTCCATTACGATAGTTTTTTTCATCTGAACGTTTATATTTATCGTAACCTAAGTGTTCGTCCATTTTTGATTCCAACATATCTTGAATTGTTCCTGAAAGCAGGTCTTTCAGCGCATCTTGCATATCATCTGCCATTTCTATTTCGTACTCTTGCAGTAATCCCTGTATAAGATTTCTTTTTCCTTTTGTCATCGGTTTTGGGTTGTAAACATTTCTTTTCTTATTTGCCATAATAAAAAGCCTCCTATGATATTATTTTTATTTTACCATAGAAGACTTATATTGTGTATTTTTTATTTACAGAAATTTATTCATACTCTCAGTATTGTGCGTTTTACCATTAAGTGTGTAATAATAGTTTTGGTTTTCACATACTGCATAAGCAACAATTTCACAGCATTTATCATTTATATAAAATACAAAATCCTGGCTGGCATCCCATTCTGTATGTTAAGGCTCAACATAAGGAGGAATTATGAAAGTTCGTAATCAAATTTCACAATATCGCCTTTTTTAAGGATATAATTAGTAAAGATACCTTGTTCACTAAATCCTTAAATCTTTTATCTTGGTTGACACGATATATATTCCACTTATTTATACCACGTTCATATTCTACAGGACATATAACATAGCCGTTTGCGCTTGTTTGAGATATAGAAGTTTCTTGCTTAATTTTGTTTATTTTTCCTTTGTCGTCAACCTGACTCAGGAAAATAGTAACAAGTTTTGCTTTGTCATAATTAAATTTTGCCAGGGTTTCGCTGCGACGTCAACAATTATAGCCACAAACAAATATTTGACTTTTCAATATTCAAATACAACTCTGTTTGAACCATTTTCTAATGTAATAATTTCGTCAAATTCCGCAATAAGTCCTTTGTGATCTTTTGAAATTAATCTTCCGTAAGCGTCTATAATATTTTTACTTTCGTAGTCATCATATACTACAAAACATTTTCCATTTATCCTCAAAAATTTTATAAAGCCTGAGCATTGTGGAAATGGCTTGTTCCCTCGTATAATTCATCCAGGGAGAAAAATTTCCTTTTTCAGTTCCCATCATTACATAATTATCGCCGCTTTTTGTTCTTGTAATGTCGTATATCTCGTCTTTAGCCCAGCTTGCGAAATATTCTTCATCTATAAATTTTTCATATATGTATATTTCTGTTTTTAGTTCAAATAATTTGACAATATTGTCAAGCATAACTGCCGCCTGCTGTCGTGTTATATAATCATCGGGTTAAAATTTGCCGTCGCCTGTGCCGCTTACTATTCTTAATTTATGCGCCAAAAGTATTTCCTCGCTGTCAACATCATTGAATGTGCTTTTATCTGTTATAATATTATTATCCTTTTAATATTGCTCTATTGAACGTCCTGATTTAGTCATAATCGTTTGTACCGCTAGTTCGCAAAACTCACGGCGTGTAATATAATTTTTATAATTATTTTGAAGATGTTTTGGAATGATATTTTAATTCATCGCTTCTGTTATTTCTTTTTCAGCCCATGCACTGCACCCTAAATTTTCCGCATTGTAAATATATTGACTGCTGTTTATATACATATGTGTCTATCAATACCGCAAAAATTAAGTGTATCTTAATTTTTAGTAAACCTGAAAGGAAAAAGTGCCTTGATGATATTTGATAAACATCCAGAAATGGGAAACAAAAGGAATAGAAGATTTTGAGCAAAAGGATATTATGTATCAACAGTTGAAAATATAACAGGAGAGGCAATTAAAAAGTATATATCAGAACAGGAAAAAGAATCAAAAAAATAATCACTTTAGTGATTGATAGTAAAATGCTTGTGATACCGCCTTTTAGGAGTGCAAGTATAAAGTTCTTATAGGACTAATATCAAACCACCACTTGAAGTGGTGGTTGCTGACTAAGCTAACACAAAATACATAAAAACACAATAAGACACAATAGAATTGATACAATATCAATAAATTAAGCTGTTTAAGAAGAAAAATGAGTATTTGTATAAAAAAATATCATCAAATGTATTGACATTATTAAGTTAAACTGATAAATTTAAAGTATATTGGAATACTTATTTAAAAGCGTAAAAATAATTTTACAAAAATATTACACCAGTATTATTTTTATTATTATCGCTTATTACCGTTATTTGATTTTAGGCTAAATCAGTTTTTATCAAAAATTGGTATTTATGATAAGTTTGTCAATTAAAAAATTTTAAAAAGAATGGAGATAAGATATGAAAAAAGTATTATCGTCTTTAGTTATGTTAATTATGGTTTTATCATTTGTGGGCTGTGGAACATCACCGAGTAGTGAAACAGAGTCAGCTAATAATGAAAGTGAAACTTCAAATCAAGTTTCTTCAGACAAAACCTATAATATAGGAATTTGTCAGCTTGTGCAACACGAGGCTCTTGATGCGGCAACGAAAGGTTTTCAAGATTCTTTAACTGAATTACTCGGTGATAAAGTTTCATTTGATCTTCAAAATGCTCAAGGAGATTCTCCGACATGTGCTACTATTGTAAATCAGTTTGTGGCAAATAACTGTGACCTTATTCTCGCTAACGCAACAGCCCCATTGCAAGCCGCTGCCGCAGCAACCAATAGTATTCCTATTTTAGGAACTTCTGTAACGGATTATGGGGTCGCTCTTGGTATGGAAGAGAATTGGAATGGAAAAACCGGAGTAAATATTTCAGGTACATCAGACCTTGCTCCTCTTGATAAACAGGCTGAAATGCTTAAAGAGTTATTTCCTGATGCTAAAACAGTTGGTCTTTTATATTGTTCTGCCGAACCAAACTCACAATACCAAGTTGAAAAAATGATGTCATATCTTACAGAATATGGATATAAATGTGAGTATTTCTCTTTTGTTGACTCAAATGATATTGCGGCAGTTTGTACAGGAGCTTGTGATAAAAGCGATGTAATCTATATTCCTACAGATAATACAGCTGCCTCAAATACGGAAGTTATAAAAAATATATGTATTCCGGCAAAAAAACCTATTATTACAGGTGAAGAGGGCATTTGTAAAGGTTGTGGTATAGCTACTTTGTCTATTAGTTATTATGATATAGGACATAAAACAGGTGAAATGGCATATGATATTCTTGTGAACGGCGCTGATATTACTCAAATGGATATTGCTTTTTCTCCAAATGTTGAAAAAAAATATAATGCTGCTATTTGTGCTGAACTTGGAATTAAAATACCTGAAGATTATAAGGCAATCGCGAAATAAATTAAGGTTATTTTATGAATTCTGACAGTATTTTAAAGTTAATATTGACAAATTGAATAAAACAAGCTTAAATTTGTCAATATTACTTTCAAAATACTGTCAAAAATTTTATTATGAGAAACGTATGTTATAGACAACGTTTCCCAAGGAGGAATTTTGATGGAAATAACTTCATTGTTGCAAGCTCTTCCTGGTGCTTTGGCTCAAGGTCTTATATGGGGAATTATGGCGATAGGTGTTTTTATTACATATAAAATACTTGATGTCGCTGACCTTACTGTGGATGGGACAATGTGTACAGGCGGCGCTGTAAGCATTATGATGATATTATCGGGATATAATATATGGGTAAGTTTAATTGTGGCGTTTATAGCAGGTATGCTTGCCGGTCTTATAACAGGATTGCTTCATACCTTTATGGGAATTCCCGCAATTTTGGCCGGTATTTTAAGCCAGCTTGCTTTATACTCTGTAAATCTAAAAATTATTGGGAAATCGAACCAAGCAATCAATGTTAATAGTTTTGATTTATTAGTATCGTTGCGTTATATAAGTGATGTTCCTTTTTATAAAAACTCTATTTTTATTGGTATTCTATTTATAGTTATAATTATAGCGGTTTTGTATTGGTTTTTTGGAACAGAACTTGGTTGCTCTTTAAGGTCAACCGGATGTAATCCGAATATGAGTCGCGCTCAGGGAATTAATACAAATTTCAACGTAGTTTTAGGTCTTATGCTTTCAAATGGACTTGTTGCTCTTTCAAGTGCTCTTTATTCTCAATATCAGGGATTTACCGATATTAATATGGGAAGAGGAGCGATAGTAATAGGCTTAGCAGCAGTTATTATAGGAAAAGTAATATTTGAGAAGATTTTTAGAAATTTTGCTCTTCAACTTTTAAGTGTAGCGTTAGGAGCTGTTATATATTATATTGTACTTCAAATAGTAATATGGATAGGTTTTGATACAGACCTATTAAAATTGTTATCAGCTTTAATTGTCGCTGTATTTCTTGCTTTCCCATACTGGAAGAAAAAATATCTGGCAAAACCTTTTAAACAGGGAGGTAACAAAAATGCTTGAGGTTAAAAATATTTATAAAACTTTCAATATTGGAACCATAAATGAGAAAACAGCTCTAAGCGGGTTGTCATTAACATTGGATAAGGGTGATTTTGTAACTGTTATTGGAGGTAATGGTGCCGGAAAGTCTACTTTAATGAATGCTTTGGCCGGAACTTGGTTTGTTGATGAGGGAAATATAATAATTGACGGAATAGATGTAACAAAAATGCCCGAATTTAAAAGAGCGAAATTTTTAGGAAGAGTCTTTCAAGACCCAACAATGGGAACGGCGGCAACAATGGGTATTGACGAAAATCTTGCTCTTGCCGCAAGAAGAGGAAAAAGAAGAGGTCTTAAAATTGGTATAACGCGAGCTGAAAAAGAAAATTATAAAAAACTTTTATCAACTTTGGAACTTGGACTTGAAGACAGACTTACTTCAAAAGTAGGACTTTTATCAGGTGGACAGCGTCAAGCTGTAACACTATTAATGGCATCGCTTCAAAAACCAAAAATCCTGCTTCTTGATGAACATACTGCTGCGCTTGACCCCAAAACGGCTGCAAAGGTACTTGAAACGACAAATAAAATAATATCAAAAAATAATCTTACAACTTTGATGATTACACATAATATGAAAGATGCCATAGCAAATGGAAATCGTCTTATTATGATGAATAGCGGAAATATTGTTCTTGATATAAAAGGTGAGGAAAAGAGAAACTTAACTGTTGAATCTCTTCTCAAAAAATTTGAAGAGGTAAGTAATGAAACTTTTGACAGTGACAGTGCTTTATTAAATTAGATGTATTATTTTTAACTAAAAACAATAAAATGAAGAAAAAGAAAAATGAATGAGTTCTTAGCTTGCGGTGATGTATTTATAAACGCACTTGGAATTGGTGTGGATATAGTTTTATAGTAAACGACAAAAAAGTATTTGTCATTTACTATAAATCAATCCTCCGTAAAGGTAGGTACAATTTTTGTAGGGAAGTTTTTGTGTCTGCACGCAGCAAAAATCGATGCGGTAAATGTCATAATTTATGACGTTTACTATATGTAATGCTATAAAATAAAAAGTTCTCTTGCTTTTGATAAAATTAATTAACCTAGTAAAAATAAATAACAATGTATCTGTGCTCTTATAAAAACTTTGTTGGAATATGTTGAAAAATAATATATCTTAAGAGAGTCTGCACTTAATTTGCGGACTTTTTCATTTAACAATAAAAAAGCTTACAGTTATGAGTATAATAAAAAAGAATTTCTTTCTGTGATATAACAGAGAAATCTGCTAGCCAAGATTTTTTGATATTCAAGTAAGGGAGTAAATTTAAATGAAAATATCTAGAAATAACAATGTGCCAAAATATTTGACGTGTGAGCGAAGAATAGTTTATGAGTTATTGATGATGAGCGCCGGAATGATGGGGGCGTACACATTTAACTTGCGAGGCGGTGTTTTTTGCAACGCTCAAACAGCAAATTGCGTAATGATGGCTATTGCTTTTGGAAGAGGAAATTGGAGAGATGGTGTTTATTTTTTTATTCCAATTACAGCTTATTTGGCGGGAGCGTTTTTATCAGAATTTATTCCGAAGCCTATTAAAAAAGTTAAATTTCTTCGCTGGGATACATATTTGATTGGCATAGAAATAATTGTTTTGTTTATTATTGGATATATTCCTTTAGATGTGCCTGACCAAGTTGTTCAGGTTACAATTAATTTTATATGTTCTATGCAGTATAATACATTTCGTCAAGCAGAAGGTATTCCTATGGCGACAACTTTTTGTACAAATCATGTGAGGCAGATTGGTATATGTGGGGCAAAATACATAAGAACAAAAGATTGCTCTATAATACGCCGCGGAGTGATACATATTAAGATGATTATGTATTTTGTCGGAGGCGGAGTGCTTTTGAGTGTGTTTTGCGATTTTTTGAGAGAAAAAACAATATGGTTGGCTATTATTCCTTTATTGATTAACTTTTTTATATTATTATATGCTGACCTTTTTAAAGAACATGATTTTTTGGATAAAGTTCCATCGGGACATTAAGATAGTAACTATATTATTTAAACTCATCTCAAAACCCAAATATTCTAGATATTTGGGTTTTGAGAAAATAAAATATAATTAATTAATTATACTTTTAACAGTCGAAAATAGCTTTTGAATATGCTTTGATAAATGGGATTGTTTACAATGTTTTTTTATTTTTACACGCTTCATTAATTAACTCATCAAGCTTGATTAATTTTGACTCGATTTTTTCTATTATTGATTTTTTTGGTTTTGTCTCAGGATGCTTTGGAACAAAAATTGTACAGCAGTCCTCATATGGCCTTATTGATATTTCAAAGGTTCCTATTTTTTTGGCTAAGTCTACAATTTCTTGTTTGTCAAATCCACATAATGGACGTAATACAGTTAATTCTACAGCCGCTGAATTTATGGCGTTTATCGCTTGCATTGTTTGACTTGCCACTTGTCCTATGCTGTCGCCTGTGACAAGAGCCATACAACCGTTTTCAAGAGCGATTTTTTCTGCTGATTTTAACATCGCTCTTTTTAAAAATATAGTTATTTTCTCTGGTGGTACATTGTCATATAAGTATAATTGAACTTCTGTAAATGGAACTATGTGTAAATTAAACTTTCCTGTGTATGATGAAAGTTTCTCTGTCAAGTCGATAACTTTTTGTTTCGCCCTTTCTGAAGTATGAGGAGGACTGTCAAAATATACAGCCTCAATTTCAATTCCTCTTTTCGCCGTTAAAAACGCTGCTACTGGGCTATCTATTCCGCCTGACATTAAAACGGCGGCTTTTCCGGAAGCTCCTATTGGAAGCCCTCCAAATCCTTTTATTAATTTTGAGTATATATATACGCTGTTTCGAATTTCAACAAATAATGTTATGTCCGGATTGTGTACATCAACAGTAAGACCATCTATATTATTTAAAATAAATCCTCCTACATCCGCTGATATTTCCCTTGAAGACATTGGAAATTGTTTGTCTGAACGTTTTGTCTCAACTTTAAAAGTAATGTTTTTTCTGTTAAGCTGATTTTTCATATACTCAAGAGCTGTTGTTCTTATTGTCTCAATGTTTTTGTCCATTATTTCGATACCAGGACAAACGGCGATAACTCCAAATATATTTATGACTTTTGGTATGACCTCGTCATAATCAAATTTATTTTCTAAATGTTTTATAAGGAGTCGCCCCTGTTCTTTATATACTTTATATTCACCTATATCATCTAGATTTTTTATGATAATTCTTATAAGCCGATTTTCGACTAAATAACGGTTTTTTCCTCTCATGGCTATTTCGCCATATTTTACAAGTAATATATTTTCCATATAATCTCCTTATCTTTTAAAGTTGTTTGTATTGTCTTAAAAAAGGAATAGCCTCAATAAGCGTTAAAAGGCATTCCTCAGCTTCGGAAACAGTGTTTTCTTTTGAAAAACTGAAACGAAGTGAATTTTCTCCGATTCCGCCAATAACATCAACGGTCCCTATATGTTTTTTGTGATTGTTCATACAGGCGGAACCTGTTGAGACAAAAATATTTTTATTTTCAAGAAAATGCAGTAGTGTTTCGCCTTTTATTCCGGAAAAGCTCATATTTAAGATATATGGGCTTCCATTTTCGTAATCTCCGTTAATAAAAATATCAGGTAATTTATTTTTTATTTCAGCTAATTTATTTTTTACGGAGGATACTTTTTTATAATTCTCATTTATATTATTATTCATGGTTTCAGCGGCTATGGCAAAACCGGCAATTCCTGGAACGTTTTCTGTTCCTGAGCGTATTTCGTTTTGTTGTTTTCCGCCTATAATAATAGGTTCTAAGCGGACTCCTTTTTTTATAAATAAAGCTCCCACACCTTTGGGACCATGAATTTTATGAGCGCTTAGTGTTATTAAGTCAGCGTGTTTCGAGTTTATTGTGTGTTTACAAAAGGATTGAACACAGTCTACATGAAAAAGGGTTTTTGAGTTTTTATTTTTTATGATTTTGGAAATTTTTTCGATATCTTGAATTGTTCCTATTTCATTATTTACACACATTATACTTACTAAAATTGTATTTTCATTTATTGTGTCTTGAAGTTGCATTATATCTACATAACCTTTTTCGTCGACATCTATATATGAAACGGAAAATCCTGTGTTTTCAAGTTTTTTATACGCTTCTAAAACAGATGGATGTTCAATTTTGCTCACAACAATATGATTACCTGATTTTTTATAAGAATTTGCTGCACCCAAAACAGCTAAATTATTCGCTTCTGTTCCTCCGGAAGTGAAAAATATCTCATTCTCATTTGCTTTGAGTATTTTTGATATAATTTTTTTGGCCGATGTTATTTCTTTTTCCGCTGAAAAACCAAAACTATGCAAAGATGAGGGGTTTCCGAATTCCTCACTCATTATATATGTCATTTTTTTTATTACTTCATCGCTAACTTTGGTTGTCGCTGAGTTATCGAAGTAAATCAATTTAATTCCTCCAATTCATAAAGTAAAATCACACTTGTTACAAGTCCCGCAGTTTCCGTTCGGAGTATTCTTTTTCCAAGACTTACAGAAATTATTTTATTTTGATGACAAAGATTAATTTCACTTTCTGAAAATCCTCCCTCGGGTCCGATAAAAATACCTATGGATTTTCCTTTAAAATTTTTTATAAAGTTACTTATACTGTTGTTTTTTTCTTTTTCATATGGTATTATGGCATTATCAAGAAATTTTGAGTTTTCTACGGCTTCTTTAAATGTCATTATTTTACTCACAACAGGAATTTTTCCTCTTCCGCATTGTTTTGCCGCCGCTTCGGCAATTTTATTC
Organism: uncultured Eubacteriales bacterium; assembly: GCA_949738935.1. Lineage (GTDB taxonomy): Bacteria > Bacillota > Clostridia > Lachnospirales > CAG-274 > MGBC114079. The sequence continues at coordinate 10,769 of CATJCJ010000375.1, forward strand.
CATCTTGTAATTTTTTTTTCGGCCTTATCGCCGATTTTTACAACAGTATTTTCTGTTATTACAGGAACTATTCTGTCTACACCGATTTCTATACATTTTTGTATGGTAAGTTCCATTTTATCTCCTTTTGGTATGCCTTGAAAAAGTGTGATTTTTAAGACCGGTTCATTTTTATTTTGACATTTACTTATTATTTTTGCCAAAACTTGTTTTTTGTTTATTCCTACAAGACGGCAAATATAATCTGTTCCTTCACCATCACACACAGTTATCTCATCATTAATTTTTGAGCGTAAAACAGTGGTTATATGAATCGCGTCATCCCCTATAATTTCGATATTTTTTTCGCCTATACTGTTTTTATCGACAAAAAATTTAGGCATAGTATCACTCCCATATATTTTTAAAATTTGTGTATCGTTGTTTGTTTTTCTATCGGACTTGTTCGATAAACTCCCAATATTGTTTTGAGAATTTTTTTCAGCTATACTCCGTGTAATTTTTTAATGTTATTACGAAGGTTCCTATAAAAATTATGCTTTGTCTGACAAAAAATCTCTTGTCAATCGACATCGTTTAGGTTATTGAGCAGGTCTATTTTTGATGTAACGCTTACCCATTCATCTTTAAAAGAAGTGTCAATGATTTTAAAACCATCTTTTGTCAGAGTATTAATAACATCTTCAACTCTGTCTTTTATTATTCCTGATGAAATGAATATTCCGTTTCTTTTTATCGCTTTTTTTACGATTGGTGACATTGCGATTATTACATCAGCTATTATATTGGCAACAACAATATCATATTTTTCATATCCCATTTCATCTTGAATTTTCCTGCTTTCTATGATATTTCCTGACGTTACATAATATTTATCTTTGTATATTCCATTCAGCTCAGCGTTTTCATACGCTGTTTTTACAGCGTTTGAGTCTATATCTACGGCGTTTGCGTGAGATGCTCCGAGTAAAATTGATACTATTGAGAGTATGCCGCTGCCACAGCCTAAATCCAAAATCTCAAAATCTTTTTTTACATATTTCTCAAGATTCAGCATGCAGAGCTGTGTTGTTTGATGCATTCCTGTGCCAAAAACATGACCAGGATTTATATTGAATATTATACGGTTTTCGGGATTTTTAACTTTTTCCCATTCGGGTTTTATAAGTAGTTTTTTTCCAACATTAAAAGGCTTGTAAAATTCTTTCCATTTGTTAAGCCAGTCCTCATCATTTGAGTTTTTTAACTCATAGGTAAGTTTTCCTAAATTGAGCCCTATATCAGAATTTTTTAATCTTAAAAGCCCATCTTTGATATTTGTTAAAATATCCGCTCCATAAGGATTATCGCTTACATATACAATAACTCTTGTATCTTCTTTTTCTTTATTTAAAAGTTCTTCGTCAACATAATCCCAATATGCTGAGCTTGTTGTGACAAATTGTTTTAATTCATTATCATCTTCCACTTGTATGCCTGTAACTCCCGTTTCGAGAAGCATGGCTGTCAGTGGTTCAATGCCCTCAGTTGTTGTATATATTTTGACTTCAATCCATTCCATTTAAATTTCCTCCTGATTTCTATGTGGGTAATTGTGTGTGATTTTATATGTTAAAGACTTGAGAGAGAATATAGTTTATTTTAGAGTGTATCTGAAAATTAAAATATGCACAAAAAATTATAGTAATTCACAGAATTTAAAGCAATTCATTTTTTTGGACAGTTAAAATTTTAGAATGTTTTAACTATAGATATAGAGTTTTCAGATACGTTCTAATAAAATTTGATATTCATGTTCTCTGGATTTGTTATTTTGAGTGTGTATATAATTATATCATATAAAATTAATTATGGGGAGTGTTTTTTTAGTGTGTACATGTCAATCTAATTTTGAAATAATATTGTAATAAACTTCAAAGTCAAAATATGTCATAACAGGTATGAGTGATAAATATGAACAGTTTTGATAAATTACAAGGAAAAATGATTGAAGTGGAAAAAGAATGTGGATACAAAGGATATTATTACAAAATATCAGATGTATTAACAATTATGGTATGCGGAATGTTGTGCAGTCTCCAGAATATATCAGACATATATGAATGGGCAAAAGCAATGCCTGTACAAGAATTTCTGCTTAAAGAATTCAACATACACAAACTGCCGTCTAGAGCACAGTTTTACAATCTTATTGGGTGTGTTAATCCACAAAATTTAATATTATGTTTATTGAATGGGCAGAAGAAATATTAAAAGATAACAATAATGACAAGACTATTGCGATTGACGGTAAAACTATATGTTCAACTGATATCTCTCCAAAAATAGATTTTAAACGTTTAAATACAAGTTCTATCTGCCATCTCATATGATATAACTACAATATTTGCTGTGCAGAAATAGTTTTTGGCAAAGAAGAAGCACCAACCACATATTTGCTATAAGACTGAATATTAAACCGTGTAAATGTCAATAATAACCAAGAGAGAAAATGGAGGTAATTGACATGAAAACAAGAAAGAATGGATTGAGTGAGAGAGAAATGGAACTTGTACAGCTGCTTATGGCAGATTGCAAAAGCACAGGTGATATTCAGAACAAACTAAAACGTTTATTTGCGGGAACAATCGAACAAATGCTTGAGGCAGAAATGGAAGAATATCTTGGATAT
>CATJCJ010000376.1 GCA_949738935.1 uncultured Eubacteriales bacterium
AAAAGTCTGCAAGAGTTTTAATATACACGCTGAATTGATTATTAATTAAAATATATTTTATAAACATAGTATATTGTGTTTATCATTTTTATAAAAATATTGTTTTTTGGGAGGTTTTTTTATGGAACTTAAAAATTGTAAAAAATGTGGAAGACTTCATAACGGCACGGGAAAAATTTGCAGCGAGTGTCTCAAAAAAGAAGAAGAAAAGTTTAATCTTGTGAAAAGCTATCTCAAAGAATATCCTGACAGTTCTCTTATTAAGGTTTCGGATGAGACAGGTGTTACTGTCGCTGAAATTGAAAGATTTTTGAGAGAGGGCAGGCTTCAGGTTACTACGGGAATGAGTGATTTTTTGAAATGTATGAAGTGTGGAAGTCCTATTACTACAGGAAGGTATTGTCCTGAGTGTGAGAAAAAGGTTATGAATGATGTTAAAACTGTCTATAGAAGTGTTGTGTCGGCAAATAATGATGATGGAAACAAAAAAGGCGGCCCTAAAATGCATACTAAGTTTGGTGAGAGAAAGTAATTGATAAAGGTGAAAACTTATGAAGAAGTTATTTACTGTATTGCTTGTTTTTGTTTGTTTGATGTGTTTTTTTGGCTGTAGTGAGGAAGATACTATTTTTTCTGTTGATGATGAAACCAAAAACAAGTATAGTGCTAAAATAAATGAAATGCTTGGTAAAGAGCATTGGAATTATGATGAGGAACATATTTCTTATGAGAAAGGGAATATTCCTAATGAACAAACCGTTGGTTTTGAGGAGGTGAAAAGAGCTGTTCTTGCCGGAGGTTTTGAGGATATAGATAATTTTAAGGGTCAAAACGCTGTCTGTGCCTCTATTGGATTGTTCTATTTTAATAATGAGGAAGCTGGCAAAGCGTATTTTTATTTTATTGATGATGATATGATTTGTGGATATTATATATCTAATGATAATATTTACGCTATATCTGAAATTGATGTATTCTCGGAAGATATTTTTGACGGAAAAGCTGAAGATATTGATAAGAAGAATGATTTTTATGAAATTGATGCTGAGAAAACCTTTGATGGATTTGACGATGGTTTTTGGAAAAAGTCTATTGTTGGTGAAGTTTCAGAGGATAAAGCTAAATTTTTTAAATTTCAGAATAATAAATTTTATCTTCAAAAAGAACTTGATTTTTCAAAGGAAGGGTTGTTCCCTATGGATATATCTTTTGATGATGAGGGAAACATTGCCATTCTTCTTGGAAAAAAGAAAAAAACTGAGCATGATATTATTTACAATAAGGAAGCTATTCAAGAAATGAAAGAAAATGGATTGACAGAGACTGAAATTAATGGAACTGAAATTCTTGCCTCAAATAAAATCGTGTTTTTTGACAGCGAGTATAACTCTATATTTAATCCTTGTCAGCTTGAAGTCAGCAGTTATTGTTCTATTGATTTTGAGGGAAATTCAATTTTTCTCTCAAGGGGCAAGGGCATTGATGTTTTTACTAATTCCAACGGAGTTTTCTCAAAAACAAAACAGTATATACTTAAACAGTGGGCTGAAAAAATTGATTCCGCCGATATTGACGGTGACGGGGTTAAGGAGTTTGTTATTACTGATAACACCAATTTGTTTTTATATCATCTTGATGATGTTCCTATGCTTTTGTGGAAAACTCATTTATCTCTTAAATCAATGAGCGGAAGATTTTATGTTGAGGATACAAATGGTGATGGTGTGAAAGAAATTTATGTTTCTGATAACTTTCTTCGTACTTCTGTTAAGTATGTTTTGACAGATTATGGGTTTAAAGGCTTTTCTACAACTTATAGTGATGAGATTATTCCTGGGGATTTTGATGGAAACGGTAAAATGGATTATATGATTATAGATAATGACGATAATAACTGTAAAATTTTTATCTGTAAGTGATGAAACACGGAATAACTTTTTTCTTTTTGGTTATACTTTCCTATATGTTAAATCTAGGAGGGTATATTAACAGGAGGCAGCGTTTATGGATGATTCAAAGAAAAAAGTTATTCTTATTAAAGGCGATAGTTCCCGATGGTTTGAACAGGCGATTTTTATATTGAAAGATGACGAGCCGCGATATATTCCTAAAAATTTTGTCGCTGAGGCTGAAAAGATTATTAATAACTATATGGCAAAAAAATATTCCCCAGGAATTAATTTGAGTTCAGCGTATTCTAAGGCGGCAAAAACAGAGCCGAAAAGAAAAATTGACGCTAAACAAAATAAATCTAAAAAATATGACAGATTTCTTAATATCTCAATTATTTTATGTTGTATATTTATTGGACTTATTTTATATTATTTCACATGATAAGGCGGTTTTGGCATAAATTGGCGGAAATAGAAACGAGTGGGTTTTGTGTTTGATAAGGTTTTGAAAACAATTGAAAAGTTTAAAATGATTGATAAAAATGATTGTATTGTTGTCGGTGTTTCCGGCGGGGCGGATTCTGTCTGCCTTTTACATATTTTGAGCAGATTATCTGAAAGTTATAATTTGAAATTGAGGGTTGTTCATATTAATCATTGTCTGAGAGGTGAGGATTCTGACGCGGATGAAAGATATGTGGAGGATTTATGCGGACAGCTGGGAGTCTCATTTTTTAAATTTTCTTTTGACATTAAAAATGAGGCCAAAAGGCTTTCTGTTTCTGAGGAAGAAGCGGGAAGAATTTTTAGATATAAGTGTTTTTATCAAGTTTGTGATGATTTTCAAAGTGGAAAAATAGCTGTCGCTCATAATAAAAATGATAACGCTGAAACTATTGTTATGAGATTTATTCGAGGAACAGGTATCAAAGGACTTTGTGGAATTTCTCCTGTTCGTAAAAATATTATTCGTCCTCTTATTGAATGCGAGCGGTTTGAAATTGAAAGGTATTGTTTTTATAATAATCTTGATTTTAGAGTTGACATTACAAATACATTTGACGTTTATACAAGAAATAAGATTCGTCTTCGACTTTTCCCTTGGATTTCTAAAAATTTGAATGAAAATATTGTTTCTTCTGTTGTCAGAAACGCTGAGATTATCTCTGATGAAGAGTTGTTTCTTGAGGAGATTTCTGATGACGCTTTTTATTCTTGTTCTTTAAACAGCGGTTTTGATAATGATAAAGAGGTTGTTTTGGAAACAGAAAAACTTTTGGGGTTTAATATAGCGGTGATACGCAGAGTTCTTAGAAAGGCTTGTCGTTTTTTCTCAAAAGATTTAAAAGATTTATCATATAGTCATATTAATATGCTTGTTGATTTGGCAAAAGGTGAGACGGGAAAGTTTTTGAGGCTGCCTTCTTCTATTTTGGCGGAAAAAGGATATAATTGTCTTAAAATTTCTTATTTTGATGAAAAAATTTCTTTTTCCTTAAAACAATCGTTGTTTTTTAACTATGAATTAATGTATAATAAAGTTATAAAAGTTAAGGAAACAAATGATACAATAGTAGTTTTAAGCAAAGATGATTTTTCTTTTTTTTCGAAAAATGAGCCTTATTTTATTTTACATATTGATAAGAATAAAGTTAAAGGAAAAATTAAGGTTCGAAGTCGTATTGACGGAGACTGTATTTTTGTTAAGGGTGTCGGAAATAAAAAACTTAAAAAATTTTTTTCCGAGAAAAAAATTTTACAAAAAGACAGAGGATTTATTCCTATTGTCTGTGATGACGAAAATGTTATATGCGCTGTTGGAGTTTGTGTTTCTGATTTATATAAACTTGATTTTGACAGTGACTGTACAAAAGAATTTATTAATATATATTTTTGGAGGAGTGACAGTTATGAAAGAGACTATTAGTGTTCTTATTCCCGAAAAAGAAATTGAAAAAAGAATTTCTGAATTGGCTGAGGAAATCTCAAAAGATTTTGATGGAAAAACCATTACCCTTATTTGTATTTTAAAGGGCGGAGTGATGTTTATGGTGGACCTCGCAAAGAAGATAAAACAAAATGTTGAGTTTGATTTTATGGATGTTTCAAGTTATGGCAATGGCAAAGAATCAAGCGGAAATATAAAAATTAACAGAGACCTTGAAAATCCTATTGAGGGAAAAAATATTATAATTATTGAGGATATTATTGATTCTGGAAGAACCCTTAATTATCTTTATCGTTATCTTAAAGATAAAAAACCTTTAAGTCTTAAAATTTGTACTCTTTTGGATAAACCTGAAAGACGAGTTTTTGATATACATGTTGATTATAAAGGATTTGAGATTCCTGATGAGTTTATTGTTGGTTATGGTCTTGACTATGCTGAAAAGTATAGAAATTTACCTTACATAGGCATATTGAAAAATGAGTAATTTGTTTTTTTGTGTTATGGCTCTTTAAAAGGGGGGCTTTTTATGAAAAAGTTTTTTTATAGAATCAAAAAAGAGATTTCATATTTTTTGATGGAAAGTGAAAAGCCTTTTTTTGTTTCATTTTTTGTGATTATTATTTGTATTTTTGCTTTTTCCTTTATTTTTATGATTGCGAGTTATTCTGAGACAGGAATGTTTTTTAAAGAAAGTGATTATGAACAGTATTCCCAAATGCTTGAACAAAAGAGGATTGAATTTATTTTAAATGATGATGGGGAAATTTATATTGTGAAAAAAGGCCCCGTTGATTTGAATTTTGATGATATTTCTTTTGTTGACGAGTATTATTCTTATGAGTATAAAGTTATTTTTCCGGGAGATTATTTCGAATGTTTTGAAAAAGATTATTTTGAGGTTAATAATGATTTTGTCAGTTCTGTTTATGTTGAAAAAGATAGCGGCGGAAAAACTGTTTTGAGAATATGCGAGAAAGATATTTTTGGTTTTGAGGTATTTTCTAAGGGTCCGGGGTTTCTTAGGATTTCTATGGGTGACCCAAAAGATATATATGATAAAATCGTTGTTATTGACCCGGGACATGGCGGCGCTGATTTTGGAGTAAACGACGGCTCCTCAATGGAAAAAGATATTACTCTTGAAGTATGTAAACGAGTTCAAGATTTGTTTCGTAATTCTAAAAAGGTTAAAGTTTATTTGACAAGAAATTCTGATGATTATTTACAAGATGAAAAAAGAGTATTTTTCGCTAATCAATACGCTGATTTATTTTTATCAATTCATTTGAATGCGGTTGATAGTTATAATTATTCTGATAAATTTAAAATAATTTGCAATGACTCGGGTAATGATGATAACTATGAGTTGTCTAAGAATTATTCGGAGATTTTTAAAAATGCTATTTTAAAGTATATAAGTTCTAAAGATTTTGAGTTTTCTGATGAAACTAAATTTATTTTGACAAACGCCCAAATGCCGGCTGTATTTATGAAAATGGCTTATAACAGTAATTTTGGTGTTTCAAATTACGCTGACAGCGCCGCTATGGGTGTTTATGACGGAATTAATAAAATTTTTGAGTAGAGAAAACTTTATTTATGGGCAAAAAGCCCTTTTAACATAAAAAATGGTGATTTTAATATGGAAGAGCAAGTTGTTATCGAAGGTATTGTTAGTGGAGTTGTTTTTCATAATAGTGAGAATGGGTATACTGTTTTTTCTGTTGAAACGGAATTTGATGAAAATAAAAATACCGAATCGGGTGATGAGGTTGTTTGTGTTGGAACTATTCCTGAAATATCAGAAGGAGAAAATATTAAGATTACAGGTTCTTTTGTTGTTCATCCTACTTATGGAAAGCAACTTAATGTTCTTATTTATGAAAAAACTATTCCAACAACAGAAAAGGGTATTGAGAGATATTTGGCTTCAAGGGTTATTAAAGGAATCGGCCCTCGAATGGCGAATAAAATTGTTTCTGAATTTGGTATTGAAACTTTTGATGTTTTGGAAAACTATCCTGAGAAACTTGCCGCTATTCGCGGAATAAGTGAGGCGAAAGCTATTTCTATATGCGAGATTTTTCATGAGCAAGCTGAGCTCCGCAGAGCTGTGCTGTACCTTCAGGATTATGGAATAAGTCCTGTTTATGCTATGAAAATTTATAAGAGATTTAAAGATAACACTTTGAAAGTTGTTCAAAAAAATCCTTATATCCTTGCTGATGAGATTTTTGGAATTGGTTTTAAGATGGCTGACACTATTGCTGAGAAAGTTGGAATTGAAAAAACTTCTTCCTTTAGAATAGAATCAGGAATTAAATTTATTCTTAATAAAGAGGCGAATAATGGCAATGTTTATATGCCTATTCAGCCGCTTATAGAGGAATCAACAAAACTTCTTTCTGTTTTGCCTGAGACTGTTGAGGATATAATTATGCGACTTAATATGACAAAGCAGCTTTGGGTTGAGGATGATTCGGAAATGGGAAGAATTGTCTTTCTTAATTCTTTCTTTTATTCTGAAAGTTATGTCGCTAAAAAAATTGTTGAGCTTTCTTTGGCGAAAGTTGACCAAAATTCTAATTACGCTAAAGAAATTTCGGATTTTGAGAAAAAGAATGGTATTACGCTCGCTAAAAATCAAAAATTGGCTGTTAAGGAGGCTATGCAAAACGGCGCTCTCGTTATCACGGGGGGACCCGGAACAGGCAAGACCACCACTATTAACACCATTATTAAAATTTTAACAGGCGAGGGCTATGATATAAGTCTTGCCGCCCCTACAGGGAGAGCCGCTAGGAGAATGACTGAGACAACAGGTATTGAGGCTCAAACTATCCATAGGCTTCTTGGGATAACTTTCCTTTCAGATGATAGTAAAAGACAGAGTTTTGATAGAAATGAGGATAATCCTCTTGAAACAGACGTTCTTATTGTTGATGAGAGTTCTATGGTGGATATTGTTTTGATGCACAATCTTCTTAAAGCTGTGGCTTATGGAACGAGGCTTATTCTTGTTGGTGATGTTGACCAGCTTCCTTCTGTTGGTCCGGGCAATGTTCTTAAAGATATTATTAACAGCGGCTGTGTAAAAGTGGTTAGACTTAATGAGATTTTTAGACAGGCCGAACAGAGCGCTATTGTTATGAACGCTCATAGAATTAACAGGGGTGAATATCCTGTTCTTAATGAGAAAGAAAAGGATTTTTTCTTTATGAAAAGAGTTGAGACAAATAATGTTTCTAACACAATTTTAGACCTTGTTTCCTCAAGGCTTCCTAAATATTTGAAATGTGACACCAAGGATATACAGATTTTGACTCCTATGAAAAAAGCTCCTTTGGGAACCATTAATCTTAATTCTCTATTACAGGAGAGACTTAATCCCAAAGACCCTTATAAAGCGGAAAAGCCTTTTAGAAAGTTGATTTTTCGAGAGGGCGATAAAGTTATGCAGATTAAAAATAACTATAATATGACTTGGACTGTTTTTGACAGAAAACGCAGAAAAATTGACGAGGGTGTTGGTATCTTTAACGGTGACGAGGGAATAATTGAGAGAATTGATAACGATTCTGAATATATTGAGGTTCTTTTTGATGATTGTAAAGTTGTAAGGTATGATTTTACACAGCTTGACGAGTTGGAATTGTCGTATGCTGTTACTATTCATAAATCTCAAGGCAGTGAATATAAAGCTGTTATTATTCCAATTTATTTTGGACCTGAGATGCTTTTAAACAGAAATCTTATTTACACAGCTATTACAAGAGCGAAAGAATTGGCTGTTTTGGTGGGAATTCCTGAGGTTCTTTATAAAATGATTGACAACAATAAACAAGTTGATAGATTTACTCAGCTTAAAAAGCGAATTAAGGAGATGAAAGAGGTGGCGTTATATTGAATGTAAATAATGTATCACTTGAGGCTGTCGCTGTTAAAAAAGCTCAGTATCCCGGCAACGGGCTTTTTGAGGTGGCTTTTGCCGGAAAATCTAATGTTGGAAAATCTTCTCTTATAAATGCTATGATTAACAGAAAAGCTCTCGCCAGAACCAGCGGAAGTCCCGGAAAAACCAGAACGATAAATTTTTATAATGTTGAGGATTTGGTTATGTTTGTTGATTTGCCGGGATATGGATACGCGAAAATTTCTAAGAGCGAACAAGCTAAATGGGGAAATATGATTGAAAGTTATCTTATGAAAAGAGAAGTTTTAAAGGGGATTATTTTGCTTATTGACATTAGACATGAGCCGGGGGAAAATGATAAATTAATGTATGAGTGGCTTAGGCATTATGGACATAAAATAATAATTGCCGCGACAAAATCCGACAAACTTAAGAGAAGCCAAATCGGCAAACATTTATCCGTTATTGTTAATTCTCTTGGGCTTGGCAAGGATGATGTTATAATTCCTTTTTCCTCTGAAAATAAAAGCGGAAAAGAAGAACTTTGGAATATTATTGAGGAAATGATTTCGATTTCTTGATTTGGGGGTGGAAATTATGGCAAGCGAAAAAAAGGGCGGCAAGTTTAAATTGATATTTGTTCTTCTTATTATTACTTGTGTTATTATTATTGGCGCTTTTTCTTGGAAAATGGGAAGAGACAATTTATATGGGGATTTTGAGAATGACAAAAAATCTATGGCTGAGGTTTTATATTCGGATGTTTTGAGTGTTGATTTAAAGGAGGATTATCCTAAAACTCCTGATGAGGTTATGCGTTTTTTTGGGAAGTGTTATAAGCTTATTTATGGCAATATGATTAGAAATGATGAGATTTTGGCTGAGGTTGTTCATGTTCAAAGAAATGTTTTTTCTGAAGAGCTGGCTTCAACAAATACTTTTGAGCGAGAGTTTCAGGAAATCAAGGAAAGTATATCAACTCTTAAAGATAACAGAGTTTATGTTATTGATTTTGACACAAAACCGCCCGTATATGATAAAGAGTATAATACTTGCGAAATTAGGACAATTATTAGTACAAACGCCAGAGATGAAAGCGGTAGTTCCTTAAAAATGTATATGCTTTTTAATGTTGTCAAAGATGATAATGGTTTTTGGAGAATAAATTCTTTTAGAAAAACAAACAGTGAGTTTAAGGAAATTTAGAAAAAATCTGAGATTTTATGGCGAAGAGCTGTAGGACGGCGAAACGTGGTTTCGCTTAAAAGTTTTTGTCTCGCTTTTTTCAAAAAGCGAGCGGAGTTTGAGGCTGAGCCTCAAGATTTTTGTTAAGTTAATGCGTATGGTGATTGACTCTAAACTTTATAATTGAAATCTTCGCTTTGAAAAAGTTTATCATTAATAAATTGGAGTGCTGTAAGTTTTATTGTGAGGAGTTATTGTTATGATTTTGGCTGTTGATATTGGAAATACAAATATTGTTTTGGGAGCGATTGATGAAGGTGGTGAAATATGTTTTACAGCTAGATTATCTACAGACAGAACTTTTACCGCAGACCAATATGGAGTTCAGTTTAAAAATGTTATTCGCCTTTATGATTTTGATGTCAATTATTTTGACGGATGTATTATTTCGTCTGTTGTTCCTCCTGTTTTGAATGAGGCTGCGGATGGAGTTAGAAAACTTATTGGGATTGAACCACTTATTGTCGGGCAGGGTGTTGAGACTGGTCTTAGCGTTTTGATGGATAATCCGACAGCTCTTGGGAGTGACCTTGTTGTTAACGCTGTTTCCGCGTTGGAAAGATTTAGTCCTCCCATAATTATTATTGATATGGGTACGGCTACTACGGTTTCTGTTGTTGATAGTCAGAAAAACTATATTGGCGGCTGTATTATGCCTGGAGTTAAAGTATCACTTGACGCTATTTCTCAAAGGGCGTCTCAACTTCCAGGAATTAGTCTTTCTGAGCCTAAAGCGGTTATTGGAAAAAATACTGTTGATAGTATGAGAAGCGGTGTTATTTATGGAAATGCCGCTATGCTTGACGGAATGATTGAGAGAATTGAGCGTGAACTTGGTCAGACAACAACCGTTATTGCTACAGGAGGTATATCCGGAGTTATTGTTCCTCATTGCGGAAAGAATATTGCATATGATGAGAATTTATTGCTTAGAGGATTATATATTATTTATAAAAAAAATATTTGATAAGTTGAGTGTAGAATATTAAAAAATAAAAGGTTTGACAATAAAAATTTTGTTGTCAAACCTTTTATTTTTATTCCAAAGGAAGGCGGATACCTGTTTTTCTGCCCAATACGGTTATTTGAGATGAAATATCTTTTCCCTTTTTTGTCAGATTGTCAAAGAATTCCTGATTTTGGTCTTTTTCATCCGCCTCGGGCTGAAGGGCTCCTATTGATTGTATAATATTGTCAAAATCAGTTTGATAATATTTGTATTGTTCCTTTAACGATTTACCGTCATCTGATACTAAAGCGTTTTTGAGTTCTTCAAATTGTTTTCCCAGAAGTGTATAAATTTTTATAAATTCCTCTTTATTTGTGTGGATATCATTGTCAAGAACAGTTATAAGATTTTGAACTTCAGATACTTTTTCTGAAAATTGCTGATAATATTCTTCTTCCCCAAGGTTTTTATTTTTTTTGCTTTCTGTTATAAATGTCTCAAAATCAGATATTTTTGACAGTATGGTGTTAAACAGCTGCTGTTGTTCTTCGGAATAGCCATCTTTGAGAGTTTTGTTGTCATCGGAAACTATCTCTTTTGATAGAGCTTCAAATCGGGATTGTATTTCCGACAGTTCGGTTTCTATACTTTCTTTTGAGGCTTCCAAATCAATAGTGTCATTTTTTGAGTTTGTGGTAAAAGTTATTATCGCGGAGGCTATCGCTATCGCTATGACTATACCTATTATAATAAAGAGTGTTTTGGTTTCTTTTTTCATATTCTTTATGTTGTTCATAGCTGTTCTCCTTATTTCAAATAATTAAATGGGTTATGCGCCACACCACCGTCTCTTACCTCAAAATGAAGATGATTTCCTGTGCTGTCGCCTGTGCTTCCCACGTAAGATATCACTTGTCCTTGGTATACTCTGTCACCGGCTGAGACAGCGACTCTTGAGTTATGAGCGTAATAGGTTTCAAGTCCATTTTCGTGAGAAATTCTTACGAGGTATCCATATCCGCCGTTATTCCAACCGGCAAATGTTACAACACCGCCGTCAGCGGCATGTACAGGTGTTCCGGCGGGAGCGCCTAAGTCGATTCCTTTATGAGTTGTTCCCCATCTTGAGCCAAATCCGGAGGTCAATACCCCGCCAATCGGCATTTTGAATATACCTGTAGCTTTTTTTGGAGGAGACTCAAGTGTGCCTATTTCAATTTTTTCTTTTACAGGTTCTTTCGTGATGGTTTCTCCTATTATTTTTCTGTCGGTTTCTTCTCCATTTATGTAGGTTATTTCATCAGTTATTTCTTTTTCACCTATTGAGCCCTCAGTTATGACTTTTTTATGGGTTTTGTATTCGGAGTTGTTTTTTATTTCCTCGGTTTCATAAGGTATTTCCTCTTTGCGCGAGCTTTTTAAAACAGTTTTTATTGAAATAAGAGGTATTTCTTTTGTTGTTGTTATTTTATCGCCTTCTCTTAGAATTGTATCTTCAGTTATGCCTTCGTTAAGACTGAAAATTTCCTTTAAGGGAGTTTTTGTTTTTTCGGCAATTTTTTCTATTGTGTCTCCTGAGACAACTGTGTAAATATTTTTTTCAGAGATATTTCCTGTTAATATTTTATAAGCCTCATCATAAGAGTTTATGTTGTTTGAGTCGGTGTATTCCTCTGAGATTTTTATATCATCAACAAATGATGAGGAGACAATATTTTTATAGCCTTTTGTTTTTGTGTTTTTAATTTGTTCCAGCATTTTCTCAGCATCTGACTTTGATTTTAAAAAGACAGATTTTTCCCCATTTATACTTATGGAATATGAGTCGATTTCATAAGGAATATCGTTTACAACAGACCTTAAAACTGAGTATTCCTCTGAAATATCAGAATTCGGGGCGATTATTGGAACAAGAGAAAGTTTTCCGTTTATTGTGGTTTTTACACCATTTTCTTTTTCAAGTTTTTTTGTTACCTCTGATGTGAATTGATTTTCTGTTATGTCAGTGTTATCAATTATTCCTATTGGTTCGTTATCTAAAAAAACAACCTGAGCATTGTTTTTTGTGAACGCGGAAGTTATTACCGCGGAGGTTACTATCACTGAAAGCGTGAGCGAACATCTTAGTATATAATTTAAGTTTTTTTGAGTATAAATTTTTCTTTTGAGTATAAATAAAAGTGTTATTTTCAATTTTTTTAACTTTTTTGAAGCCATGAAATGTTTTATACTGTTTTTTATGACGATAATATTTTTTAACATAACATGAAAGTCCTCCTTAATAACATATTATAAATTATCGATTATAAATATGACGTCTATTGTTCGGGAATTTGTGTCTTCACATACTATATAAGCTTCTGTGTATTTTTTAATATCGTCAAAATCAATTTCTTTGCCTGTTGTGCAGTCGAAACACTCTGTTTGATTTTCGTCATAATAATATTCATATTCGTCAGAACTTGCTGTTCTTATGAATACTGTTTCATCGTCAATATCTGTTATATACCCGTTTATCGTTTGACTTGTATTTTTTTTAATAAATTTTAATGTTTTGATTTTACCGTTTTTCGCGGTAATCTTAATTGAGTCCCCTGTTTTTAAGGTATATATAGGGGCGGTGTATCTTGTCGCGGAGAAATATTTTGTTTCTTTGTCTTCTGATAATATTTCAATAACACATTCATTTTGTAACGATTGACCAAGTTTTATACTTTGTATTATTCCGCTGGCTGAGGAATCCATACATAAATTCGCTGATGTCTCATCAGAAGAATTTTTGTTTGTGGTGATTTCGGAGTCTGTTGTGGTTTCAGTGTTTTCAACAGTTTCTTTTGATGAATCACCGTTGTTGTTTATATCGGTATTTATTTTATTGTCTGAGAGAGAAATCTCTATTATTTCTGATTTATTTATTATTGCCGATATGTTAAGCCCGTTTTTTATTGAGTCGGTTGTCGCTTTTTCACCGTTTAAACTAATTTTCGTGTTTTTGCTTAAACGATATGGTTTTATGTCATCATCTGCTTTTATTTGAATTATGCCGAGAGTTTTATAATATTTGTTTACAATTCCCTTTACTGAGGGTAAATTGCTTGAGGTTTGAGAATTATTTTCATTGTCTTCGGCGCTATCTTGTGTGTTTTCACGCGGTTTATCGTTTGACATTAAAATTGTTAAATTATTTAACAGAACACAAAATTCCGCTTTTGTTACAGCACTTTTTGGCTTGCAATAACCGGAGCTGTCTCCGTTTAAAACATTTGTTGTTTTTAAATAATTTATACTTCCTTTTCTTGAAATTGTTATAGCTTCGGAGTCGGTAAATAAATTTGAGTCTTTAAGGGCTTCCGCCTCTTCCGTTTTTCCAATTAATCTGACAAAGAAAACAGCTGTTTCCTCTCTTGAGATAGCACGGAATTTTTCTGAGCCGTCATCTGAAAAAAGCATAAAATTTTCAAGGTC
This sequence comes from uncultured Eubacteriales bacterium, assembly GCA_949738935.1. GTDB lineage: Bacteria > Bacillota > Clostridia > Lachnospirales > CAG-274 > MGBC114079. The sequence goes on from CATJCJ010000376.1 coordinate 13,416, forward strand.
TTCCTCTAAGAGGATACCTTTTGACAGAAGAAAAGCTATTTGATTATTGGCGTCTTTGTACCATTTTGAGTATTTTGACGAGTATTTGCTGATTATGTTTTTTTCTTCTGTGTAATTGGCGGGAGAGTCATATGAAAATCCGGCAACGGCCGCCAATATTTTTGATATTGTGAATTTGTCTATATATCCGTCAGGATTAAAGTTTTCAGACTGAAAGTCATCCAAATAGCCTTTCGCTGAAATATTTTCTATCGCCGTGTATGCCCAATGAGTTTCAGGAATGTCTTTATAGACCGCACCAAAAGTTGTAACAGGCGGAGAAAAAGCTATTATTTGAATTATGCTTAAGAATGTAGAAATTTTTTTTGATATCTTCAATATAAATAACCTCCTTAAAATATTATATCCAATAAAATATTATATTTTTTTATATTTTGCACTTTACAACCATTATATAACAAAAAAGGCTTTTATGCAAGTTTTTTAAAACATCAAACTCGTGCAAATAAATTTTTGACCACCGAACTTTTTCATTTTTTAAGTTAATTGACTATAAAACACTGTAATATTTTTTTGTTAAAGAAGACTATCGGGCGCTGCCCGAACTCGCAAGTTTTTTTGAAAAAAAGCTTGGCAAAAAACTTTAAATCGGTTTTGTCGAACAAAAATTGATTTGCGTGCGTAAAATTTGGGTTTTCTTGACTTTTCTTTTTGTTTGTAGTATACTTTAAAACAGGTCTAATAAAAATTCAGAAATAATATTAAAGAGTATCTGAAAACTAAAATATGTATAAAAAATGAAACGAAATTGAATCGGTTTTGTTTATTTTTTATGTATAATTAGTGTTTTATGATAGTTTTCAGGCAGGCTTTAACTGGTAAGTTTTTGTTTGTGGTTTTTATGTTTTAAAATATGGAGGCGTTTTTTGTGTCAAAGAAAATTAATATTATTTTATTCAGCGCTGTTATTGTGCTCTTGTTTGCTCCGTTTTTTGAGTATTCTCAGTCTTCTGATTCATTTATTTATGTCAACGCTTTTGCTCTTATGCCGGGACTCTCGAGTGTTATAAGTATGAATGAACATTACTCAGCTATTTATGAGCTTATGGGTGGGGCTTATTTCTTTTTGCTTCTGTTGTTTCCGATTTTTTGTCTTGTGCTGTCTATCGCTAGAGAATTTATTAAAAATAACAAAACCGCGTTTAGACTTTATATATTATCTTTTATTGTTTCTTTCGTGGCTTTTATATTTACTATAGCGTCTATACAGGAAATTGAGTCATATGAGTTATCTTTTGGATATTTTGGAACAATTTTTATTTATTTGCTTGTTTTTGCCAGTGGGATTTTTGATTATCTTATTGCGGTTAGTCCTAAGGAAGAGGATATATGGGGACTAGTTTTGGCGCGAAGCAAAAATTTTAAGAAAAAGATAAAGTGATTTATAGTAATCTCTTTTAGAAAATATCATTAATAAATTGAATTGCTATAAAATTTATATGTTTGTTTTTTTTATTGGTTTGCTGTAATTACACCTTCGTTTTATGATTTTTGACGAGGGTGTTTTTTTGACTGGTATTTTTTGACTGATGCTTGAATATAATGTATATGCGTGGTTTTAGATAATATAATGTTTAAATTATGGTGATTTGAATAGTATTGATAAGATTTTTTTGGGTGGTGAATGTAAACTTATGAATAAAAGAAATAAATTTTTTAATACATTTTACAGAGGAATTTTTTATGCTGTCGCGGCTTCGATTTTAATATTTGGTGATGTTTTTAATATGGAGGAAACATTTTTATATGATAATATTCCTGGATATAAAATATCTTTTAGTGATGAGGGGGTTGATGTGTTTAATGAGGATTATAAAGAAATTGATGTCGCTAACGACCTTTCTTTTTATGAGACAGGACAAAAAGATGTTAAAGGGGAAGTTGTGGATTTTTCAAAACTTACTGATATCGCGGCTCTTAGAAAAAATTTTTATATAGTTGATAAAAAAACTCTTATGACAAAGGACTATTTTGATGTGAACAAGTTTTTGAATACAGACTTGAAAATAAAAAAAAATGGGGATTTTCCAAAGGTTCTTATTTTTCATACTCATTCTCATGAAATGTTTGCCGACAGTAATCCTAACGATATCTTTGAGGGGATTGTTGGGGCAGGGGAAAGGCTTAAAGAAAAGCTTGAGGAAAAGGGAATTAAATGTATACATAATACTGACAGGTTTGACGTTGTTGATGGAAAAGTCAAAATTATGGGGGCTTATGAACGTATGGAGCCTACTGTGAGGAAAATTCTTGCTGATAATCCATCTATAGAAGTTGTTATTGACTTACACAGAGATGGGATTGATGAAAGTAAAAAACTTGTTAAAACAATTAATGGTAAACCGACGGCTCAAATTATGTTTTTTAATGGTATTTGCAGAATTGTTAAAGACGGCAAACTTGAGGAAACAGATGGACTTTCTAATCCTCATGTGCCTGTTAATCTCGCTTTTAGTTTTAATATGCAGGCTAAGGCGAAACAGATGTTTCCCGGATTTTCCAGGGGGATTTATTTGAACGCTTATAGGTATAGTCTTCATATGGCGCCTAAGTCAACTCTTATTGAGATGGGTGCCCAAAACAATACAAAGGAGGAAATTTTTAACGCTGTGGATTTGCTCGCTGAGGTTATTGCCAAGGTTATTACATAGGGTTGATATTTATTACAATTATATTAAAATTGTTTTGTCTGTTTGAAATATTATTTTTGAAATGATATAATTACTTACGAAATATCTACAACAATCCTCAAAAACTTGGAAGAAAAATTTTAAAGCGACAATTTTGAGACTTTAGTCTCAAACTCCACAGGACTGGAGATATATTTTTTGAATGGAGTGATTAAGAAAAATGGCTATTGAAAAAGTTTTTAAATCCGCGTTATTTTCAGTGGTTTTTTGTGTTATGATTTTTTCGGCGGTTTTATGTTATGGAGCGACTTCAAATTCGTCTACTCTTTTATATAAATATGGTGATAAGGAAACTCTTACAAAAGGTGTTACATATGAAAAAAGCAGCAGACTTTACAAGGATGGATGGGTTGACGTTTATCTTCTTACAATGGATATGCAAAACACAAACGGTGTTCTTGATGTTATTGAGTCAGCGACTGAATTTGGTCTTAAAAAAACCGTTAAAAATCTCGCTAACGAGAATAGTAATGTTATCGCTGCCGTAAACGGTGATTTTTTTGGCTCGGGAAACCCTATGTCGAGTATGGGACAAGTTTTTAAGGACGGTAAGTTTGAGGAAACCCAAAATTATTATAATGGCTCTGAAAACAGATACGCTTCTTTTTTAGTTGACGGAAATATTCCTTTTATTGATTACGTTAAATCAAATATTGTCTTTTATGGTAAAAACGGGGCTAATATTGAACTTCAAGCTAAAAATAAGTATACTAATTTTTCTAAGGCCGTATATTTTGACAGAAATGCCATAACGTCTACAGCCTCTATTGATAAGAGAGTTTCGGGTCTTTATAAAATTGTTGTTGAAAACAATGTTATTACTCAAATTTCCTCGGCGGGACAAACTGTTAATGTTCCTGAAAAAGGGTATGTTATTGTTATGAATTCTAAAGTCGCTCAGGAAAAACTTAAATATTATTCGGTCGGTCAGTCTGTCGGTTTTAATGAGAACGCTGGTTTTGTTTTTAGACCAAATAAAAAACTCTCTGATATTGACTTTGGTATATCGGGCGGCGGCGAAATATTGAGAAATGGAAAACTTGTGTCAAATGGTCTTATTTTTAAGGGAAGAAATCCCAGAACAGTTGTCGGGGTTAATAAAGACAGAACTAAAGTTTATATTATGTGTGTTGATGGAAGAAACAAAAGTATTGGTATGACTCACGATGAGGTTGGTGTTCTTTTGCTTGAGTATGGCGCTTATGACGCTATTCATCTTGACGGCGGAGGCTCAACAACTATGGCTGTTAAAAGAGAGGGGCAGTCTTCCGTTAATGTTCAAAATGTTCCATCGGACGGAGGGGAGAGAAGTGTGGCAAACGCTCTCGCCATAAAAGCGGTAAATGTTCCTACAGGGGTTGTAAGTGAGGTTAAACTTACCGTTGACGGAAGCGATGACGGATATATGTTTATTGATGAGACTTCTGCTGTTAACGCTGTTGGTTATGATGAATATCACAATAAAACGGATTTTGACATCTCAAAGCTTGAATTGAAAATTCAGGGGGTTGAGGCTAAAATCGAGGGTAACAAAATTACACCCTTGTCTGAGGGAAATTATACTTTGAACGCTTATATTAATGGGGCTTTGGTTGGAACATTAAATGGAAAAGTTACTTCATCTATAGCTACTATTAATGCGAAAGCCTTAACACCTAAATTGGATATTGGTGACAGTTCTTATCTTGTTGTTACCGCTTATAATAAAAATGGTTTTTCATCTGAGCTTAACTATCAGAATGTTCAATGGACTTTGAATAATCAAAACGTTGGATATATTGAAAATGGAAAGTTTACGGCAACCGCCGAAGGAGAGGTTATCGCTACGGTTAAATACAGAGATTTTACTTCTCAAATTAAACTATATGTTGGAAAAGTTGTTGAAACAACAACATCTTTTGAGGAAAACAACGCTGTCACTTTTTCGGTTTATCCTGAAAATACAGGGATTTCCGGAGGCGCCGGAATTACAAACGCTTATTATCACGGAGGTCAGAAATCCGCTATGTTGAGTTATAATTTTATTCCAAACTCAACTGTTACTCAGGCTGTTTACGCTAAATTCTCAAAGCCTTACAGTGTTAAAGACGCATCAGCTGTTAATTTATGGGTTAAAGGCGATGGAAATGACAATATCTTAAAATTGACTCTTGTGGATTCTTTGGGAAACAGTTATGGTGTTGAAGTTACAAATTCTCTTAATTTTACGGATTGGAGAAGTTTTACCGTTTCTATTCCGGATGAGGCTGTGGCGCCGGTTTCTGTTTCTAATTTTTATGTGGCTTCGCTTGGAACAGTGGCTCCTGTTTCCGGAACAATTTATATTGATGATATAAATGTGCATGTTTACAAAAATATAGATGAGGAAAATTCAAGTTCTTTTGCTGATGTCTTTAGACAATCTATTGGGGGGGCTCCGAAAAGCAGCTTTGAGGATATTACTGTGTTTGGGCAGACAGCTAAGAAATATGGGGATAATATTGATTATGTTCAGGGAAATGTAATGAAAAAAATGCAAAGTAACGCTAGGGCCATGTATTTTGTTGGAAATTCATATATAGACAATAAGTCATCTGTCGCTTGTGTTCAATGGCAGGACGCTTATTATACAACAAACACCTCAAACGTTTCTATTGTGAGTTTGGCTACGGGAAAAGGCTCTATAAGAAAAGGAAATCCTGACCAGTGGAGATGGCTGCAAGGTTATCTTAAAAATTTCAGCAAGAATAATATTATTATTGGTATGGATAAAAATATCTGGGGAAGTAGTGCCGTTAATCTTACCGATTCCAGAGAGAGATTTATTTTACACAAAATTCTTAAAGATTTTGTTATGGAAACTGGTAAGAATGTTATCGTTGTCTCAGCGACAGGATACAATAATTCCGCTGAGGTTTATGATGGGGTTAGATATGTCAATCTTGCGGGATTATCCTCTAAAAACAGCAAGGATTTATCCTCTTTTAAATATTTGAGGGTCAGAGCTGATTCTAAAAATATGGTTTATGATATTCAAAATGTATTTTGATAAAAATAAAAAACCTTGGGGTATTGCCCAAGGTTTTTTATTTGCCTATTAGAGGAAGCCGTAAGAGATGTTTGTAAAATCGTTCGGCGGAGGATACTTTTTTTATATAGTTTTCAGTCTCTTTGAACGGTATTACAGATAAAGTTTTTCCGTCTTTTGAGTATTCGGGATTTTGCAGCCATTTTGTTATGTTTCCGTTTCCGGCGTTGTATGCCGCGAGAACTAATGTTTTGTCATTATCAAATTTTTTGTTTAACCAGGAAATGTACCAGCAGCCTATCTGTATGTTTAGTTCGGGAGAAAATATGTTGTTATAGTCGTAGTTCTCGATAGATTCTGTTGTTGCCGCCCAGTTTGCTGTACTTTCCATAATTTGCATAAGTCCTTTTGCTCCTTTTGGAGAAACCTCATTTTTGTTAAATCCACTTTCTGTATTTATTATAGCACAGATAAGCTCAGGAGAAATATTGTATTTTTTTGAGTATTTATCTATGATTTCTACGTATTTAACAGGATAAATGTAAAGTATTATGCCTAAAACGATTAATAATATTAATACAAAAGCAAGAATTGTTTTTATATATGGAAAATGTGTTTTTTTCCGTAAAGTTTTCATCAATCGCAGCTCCCCGTTTTTTAAATTTGTAATGTAAGTTTTGATAGGACTTCTTTTTTTAGTTCAGTTTCTGACATATTGTTATTTTCTATTATTATATCGGCGTAAGTTTTTAACTTGTCTTGAGATGTTTGTTTTGAAAGTCTTTTTTTTGCTAGATTTTTTGTTATTTTGTCTCTTTTTATTATTCTGTTTAATTTTGTCTCATAATCGGATAGGATAACCCAAACTTCACTGGCTACTTGATTTAAGCCGGTCTCAATTAATAATGGAGCGTCTATAACGATAAAGTTGTATCCTTTTGGATTTTTTGATATTTCATCTATTTCGTCAGATATTTTTTTTAAAATGTGTTTTAGGCTTATTTTGTTTATTAAGCTTAGTTTTTCATCGCTTGAGAAAACAATTTCGGCAAGTTTATTACGATTTATTTCTTTGTCATCTGAAAGAATTTCTTCTCCAAAAGCTTCTCTTATTTCATTATACGCTGTATTTCCTTTTTTTATATTAGTGTGAGCGATTTTGTCAGCGTCGATTATATAACCGCCGTTTTCTGAAAAAATTTTTGATACTGTGCTTTTTCCGCTTCCTGAGTTTCCTGTTAATCCGATTATTTTCATAAAGTTTTATCTCCTGTTTTTTATGTGTTTTGATTTATAGCAATTCGCGAAATTTTTATTGCGAACTTATTTTGCCTCATACCAGTCTCTTCCCTCGTGGATATCAACCTCAAGGGGAACTTTTAAAGTTACCGCTCTTTCCATTTCTTCTTTTAATATTTTTTTTACAATCTCTTTTTCGTTTTTGTGGGCCTCAATTAAAAGTTCGTCGTGAACCTGTAATATGAGTTTTGATTTTAAATTTTCAGTTTTTAATCTTTCATATACTTTTACCATAGCTATTTTTATAATGTCAGCCGCTGTTCCTTGTATTGGCATATTCATCGCCGCTCTTTCTCCAAAAGAACGTTGGATATAATTTGACGCTTTTATTTCGGGGATGTTTCTTATTCTGTTATATAATGTTTTTGTACTTCCTTTGTTTTTCGCGTCTGATACAGTACTTTCCATATATAATTTTATGTTGGGATATTTATTAAAATAGCCGTTTATATAATTTTCAGCTTCTTTTACGGGAATATTTAGGTCGCCGCTCAGACTGAACGCACTTATCCCATATACTATTCCGAAATTTACGGCTTTAGCGCTGCTTCTTTGGTAATCTGAAACCTTATCAAATGGAACTCCAAAAACTTGTGACGCTGTTAAACGATGAATGTCTTGTCCTTCCTTGAAAGCGTTTATAAGAGTTTCATCATCAGCTATGTGAGCGAGAACTCTAAGCTCTATTTGAGAATAGTCACCATCAATAAAAATATAGTCGTCTTCAGGAATAAAAATCTTTCTTAGTTTTTTTCCCTCTTCCATTTTTATTGGGATATTTTGTAGGTTCGGTTCTGTGCTGCTTATTCTTCCGGTCGCGGTGATTGCTTGATTGAAAGTTGAGTATATTCTTGAGGTATTATTATCTATAACATTTAATAAACCATCGGCATATGTTGATTTTAGTTTTGTATATGTTCTGTATTCAAGAACTTTATCAACTATTGGTTCGCCTTTTAATTTTTCAAGAACATCGGCTGAGGTTGAACAGCCTGTTCTTGTTTTTTTTCCGCCTTTATAACCCAATTTATCAAATAATATTGTTCCAAGCTGTTTTGGGGAGTTTATATTAAATTCCTCGCCGGCAAGCATATATATATCTTTTGTTAATAAATCAATTTTTTCTGTTAATGTGTCTCTATATTTAATTAGTTTGTTTTTATCCGCTTTTATTCCCGTAAGCTCCATATCAGCGAGAACAAATATGAGGGGAAGTTCTATGTTAAAATAAAGATTTTCTTGGTTATTTTCTTTTAATTTTTTTACCATAATATTTTTGACATGAAAGGAAACGTCTGTAATTCGGCATACATAATTTAAAAAGTCTTTTTGGGGAAGTGAACATAGTTTTCTTTTGCTTTTTCCTTTGCCAATAAGTTCTTCCTCTGATGGATAATCCTCATTTAAAAATTCCCTTGCTATGTTATTATAATTATAAGTGTCTTTTGTTGAGTCTAAAATATAGCCGGCAAGCATTGTGTCAAAAATTAAATTGTTTATTGACAGATTATGTTTTGACAAGATATGGATGTCGTCTTTTGCGTTGTGTGAGATTTTTGGATTTTCTCCCATAAAAAAATCTTTCGCGAAAGAAAATATTTCCCCTTCTGAAAGCTCGTCATTTACCTGAATAAAAATTCCATCGTTGTCTTCGCTTGAAAAGGATATACCTAAAAATTCCTTGTCTTCGGTGGTTTCTGTAACTATGTGATATGAGTATTCAAGCCAAGGATTTATATTTATGAAAAATTGTTTCGCCTCGGCTTTTTTTGTTATTATTTTGTAATTTTTGTCTTTAGTTTTTTTCAAGCCGAAGTTTTGGGAGCTTTCACTGAATCTTGAATACATACTTTTAAATTCCAGACGTTTTATTATATTTAGGGCGTCATTGTTAAATATATTTGAAAGTCGTGTGTCTTCAAGTGAAAAGTCTATATCCGCGTTTGTTATTATTGTGACCAGTTCTTTGCTTAAGAGAGCTTGGTCTTTATAAGTCACAAGATTTTCGGACGCTCTTTTTGGTTTTATCTCAGAAGCGTTTTTTATGGCGTTTTCTACAGTTTTATATTGTTGTATAATTTTTAAAGCTGTTTTTTCGCCTATACTTGGAACACCGGGAACGTTGTCTGAGGTATCGCCCATCAGCGCTTTGACTTCAATAAACTCTGCCGGGGTTACCCCATAGCTTTCCAACACATCTTTGGCGTAATAATCTTCTATTTGGGTTTTTCCGCCTTTTGTCTTGGGAATTCTTATTTTGATTGTGTCTGTGGCTATTTGCAAAAGGTCTCGGTCTCCTGAAACAACTATTGGAATTAGTCCGTTTTTTTCGGTTTTCTTAGCTATTGTTCCTAATATGTCGTCAGCCTCAAAACCTTCTTTTTCATATATTTTTATGTTCATTTTTTCAAGTAACTCTTTGAGTATTGGCATTTGCAGAGCAAGTTCGTCAGGCATGCCTTTTCTTGTGCCTTTGTATTCGGTATATTTTAAGTGCCTGAAAGTTGGCGCTTTTAAATCGAAAGCTACGGCGGCGAAATCAGGGTTTTCTTCATCAAGCAGTTTGAAAAATATATTTAAAAAACCGTATATGGCATTTGTAAATTCCCCATTTTTATTTGAAAGTATTGGAACACCATAAAAAGCTCGGTTTATTATACTGTTTCCGTCTATTATTAAAATTTTTTCGGACATAGTTACCTCCGTTATAAAAGTAAATTTAGTTTTCTATTATATATATTACCCCAAATTTTACAATAAATAAAGTGTTTTTATGATATTTAAAATTATTTTTATTTTTAAAAGTATGGAATTAAAAAATTTTAAAAAAT
>CATJCJ010000377.1 GCA_949738935.1 uncultured Eubacteriales bacterium
AAACCACATAAACCGCCGGGGTCGCACCTCTGCGTTGCTCTATCCTGTTTATGTGAAAAAGCATAAATATTATTCCCATTATCGGGTAAAATATTCTTGTAGAGGTATTTTCTATAAATTTGAAATACGATTTTCTACATTTGGATTGTCAAATGCTGTAGAAAAAATCTTCTTTGCATTATTTGTCTGAAGTTGTTGAATACACATAATTATTTAAAGCCCCGATTAAAATAATATTTATTTATTGATTGTAATCATAATTTATTTTTTTAATTATGAACCTCTTATTTTTTCGGTAATTATGGTAATTTTTATCCGCTGTTTAAATATTCAATAATTTCCTTTAATAACACCTCTTTACAGATTTTTAATTTAGTCACTATATTTAATAATTTTAACGTTTTTTTACACAATATATAGTAGTAATTTTGGAAATTTGTAAAGTAGTGTTTAATAAGTTTACATTTAAAATTATTTAATTATTTCCAATCAAAACCACAATCATTTACAATTCCCTCAATTAATACACAATGTTCATCTGTTTTATAGTCCCATACAACCAGATCGCTCTCATATATTCCGCTTGTTTTTGTATACGCTATTTTATCACTCTCGGGAGAAAATTTAAAATTATGAATAGCATTATATTTAGATCTTTTTTCTTCTCCTGTTTTTAGATTTCGTACAATTATTTCGCTATATTTATCCTCATCTTTGGAATTAAAGTATGCCATATAATTATTATCATCTGAATATATTGGTCTGCGTCCCTCAAATAATTTTACAGAAGTATTGTTTTCCAAATCATATTTAAAGATAAACCCATCATCGGTCTCATATTTGTTATATATAAATGATTTTCAGTCTTTACTCCAGCTATACGTTAATACGTTATCTATTTCTTTTTTATTTTTTGTTTCAAGATTATAGATAATTAACTTATCAAGTTTAGTATAACTGATACAATTAGTATTAGGCACATATTTTAGATCATCTGCTTGTTCTTCATCTATTAATTTTATATATTCACCCGTATCTAAATTATACTCATATAAATAATCATAAAAATCAATACTTAATACTTTATTTTTATCTTTATTGTAGGAAGGACATCCGCAAATTTTATCCTCAAATACAATCTTGCCTTGCTTATTTTTTACATCAAATACTAACAAACCAACAAAAGAGTCATCACCTCCAAAATGTAAATTAGGCGTCGGCATTATTATATTTCCCGTTAATTCCATATTAGGATTTTCATTATAATAAGAACATCCATTTAAAAAAATATAAAACTTAATATAAAAAAAACAAAAGTATATTTCATATTTTATGTTCTCCTTAT
>CATJCJ010000378.1 GCA_949738935.1 uncultured Eubacteriales bacterium
AGGTAGAGCTTGTCCTCTTGAGAGAACTCGTAATATCGGTATTATGGCTCATATTGACGCCGGTAAAACGACTCTTACAGAGCGTATATTATTCTATACTGGACGTACCTATAAAATTGGTGATACTCACGAGGGTACCGCTACTATGGACTGGATGGAACAGGAGCAGGAAAGAGGTATTACTATTACTTCAGCCGCTACTACCACTCAGTGGCATATTGGCGATGGTGAGATGCATCGTATTAATATTATTGATACGCCGGGACACGTTGATTTTACTGTTGAGGTTGAGCGTTCTCTTCGTGTTCTTGACGGTTCTGTTGGCGTTTTTTGTGCTAAGGGCGGTGTTGAGCCTCAGTCTGAGACAGTTTGGAGACAGGCTGACAGATATAATGTTCCGCGTATGGCTTTTGTAAATAAAATGGATATTATGGGCGCTGATTTTTATAATGTTGTTGATATGCTTAAAGACAGACTTAACGCTAACGCTATCCCTGTTCAGCTTCCTATTGGGGCTGAGGATGATTTTGTCGGCATTATCGACCTTATGGAAATGAAAGCTTACTATTATAATGATAAACAGGGTACAGATATTGAGATTAAAGATATTCCTGATGATATGAAAGATAAAGCTGAGGAATATAGAGCTTCTATGATTGAGGCTATCGCTGAGACTGATGAGGAGCTTATGGAAAAGTACCTTGAGGGCGAGGAGCTTGAAATCGGTGAAATGAAAGCGGCTTTGAGAAGAGCGTGTATCGCTTGTGACGCTACTCCTGTTTTCTGCGGCTCGGCTTACAGAAATAAGGGTGTTCAAAAGCTTCTTGACGGTATTCTTGAATATATGCCGGCACCTACAGATATTCCGGCTATTAAGGGTCATGAGCCGGGAAATGAGGATGTTGAGGTTGAGAGACATTCTTCTGATGAGGAACCTTTTGCCGCTCTCGCTTTTAAAATTATGAACGACCCGTTTGTTGGAAAACTCGCTTTCTTTAGAGTTTATTCAGGTGTTCTTGAAGCCGGCTCTTATGTTTACAACTCGGTTAAAGGCAAAAAAGAGCGCGTTGGACGTATACTTCAGATGCACGCTAACGCTCGTCAGGAAATTGACAAGGTTTATGCCGGAGATATTGCCGCGGCTGTGGGTCTTAAACTTACAACAACAGGTGATACTTTATGTGATGAGAATAATGAGGTTATTCTTGAGTCCATGAATTTCCCTGACCCTGTTATTTCTGTCGCTATTGAGCCTAAAACAAAGGCCGGCCGTGATAAGATGGGTATCGCTCTCGCTAAACTCGCTGAGGAAGACCCTACTTTTAAAACTTATACCAATCAAGAAACAGGTCAGACAATTATCGCTGGTATGGGTGAGCTTCATCTTGAGATTATTGTTGACCGTCTTTTGAGAGAGTTTAAGGTTGAGGCGAATGTCGGCGCTCCTCAGGTTGCTTATCGTGAAACATTCCGCAAGGACGTTGATGTTGAGCACAAATACGCTAAACAATCCGGTGGCCGCGGTCAATATGGTCACTGTAAGGTTAGATTTGAGGTTATGGACGCTAACGCTGATAAAACTTATGAGTTTGTTAACGAGGTTGTCGGCGGGGCTATTCCTAAAGAATATATCCCGGCTGTTGATAAGGGTATTCAGGACGCTATGCAAGCCGGCGTTATTGGCGGATATCCTGTTGTTGGCGTAAGGGCTGTTTGTTATGACGGTTCTTATCATGAAGTCGATTCTTCTGAAATGGCTTTCCAAATTGCAGGTTCTATGGCGTTTAAAGAAGCTATGAGAAAATCTGACCCGGCTCTTTTGGAGCCTATTATGAAAGTTGACGTTACCGTTCCCGAGGATTATATGGGTGATGTTATCGGTGATATTAATAGCCGAAGAGGTCGTATTGAGGGTATGGAACCTGTAAACGGCGTTCAGGTTGTTCACTCTTATGTTCCTTTGGCTGAGATGTTTGGTTACTCAACTGACCTTCGTTCGAAAACTCAGGGAAGAGGAACTTATTCAATGGAAGTTCATCATTATGAGGCTGTTCCTAAGAGTATTCAGGAGAAAGTCGCTTCCGGAAAAGCCGGAGAATAAAAAAATACTTGCATAATTATAGAATATTAGGTATAATAATCTTATATATAAAACAAACTATTTTATACTTTTTAAGGAGGAAATTTTAAATGGCTAAGGCACATTTTGAAAGAACTAAACCACATGTTAACATTGGTACTATCGGTCACGTTGACCATGGTAAAACTACTTTGACAGCCGCTATTACTAAGACTTTGCACGAAAGATATCAGCTTGGTGAGGAAGTTGCTTTTGATAAAATCGATAAGGCCCCTGAGGAAAAAGAAAGAGGTATTACTATCTCTACTACTCACGTTGAGTATGAGACTCCTAACAGACATTACGCTCACGTTGACTGCCCAGGTCATGCCGATTATGTTAAAAATATGATTACAGGAGCCGCTCAGATGGACGGCGCTATCCTTGTTGTTGCCGCTACTGACGGTCCTATGGCTCAGACAAGAGAGCATATTCTTCTTTCCCGTCAGGTTGGAGTTCCTAAAATCGTTGTATTTATGAATAAATGTGATATGGTTGATGATGAGGAACTTTTGGATTTGGTTGAAATGGAAATCAGCGAGCTTTTGGCTGAGTATGGATTTGAGGACTCTCCTATTGTTAGAGGTTCTGCCTTCCAAGCTCTTCAAGACCCTTCAGGTGAGTGGGGAGATAAAATCGTTGAGTTATTTGAGGTAATTGATGAGTATATTCCTAACCCAGAGAGAGATTCCGACAAACCTTTCCTTATGCCTGTTGAGGACGTGTTCTCTATTACTGGACGTGGTACTGTTGCTACAGGTAGAGTTGAGAGAGGTACTCTTAAAGTTAATGATGAGGTTGAAATTGTTGGTATCGTTGACGAGGCTCGTAAAGTTGTTGTTACTGGTATTGAGATGTTCCGTAAACTTCTTGATGAGGCTGAGGCCGGCGATAATGTAGGTACTCTTCTTCGTGGTGTTCAGAGAAATGAGATTGAGAGAGGACAGGTTCTCGCTAAACCCGGTACTATTACTCCTCATACTAAATTTACAGCTCAGGTTTATGTTTTGACAGCTGACGAGGGCGGACGTCATAAACCTTTCTTTAACAATTATCGTCCTCAGTTCTATTTTAGAACTACTGATGTTACAGGCGTTATTTCTTTGCCTGAGGGTACAGAAATGTGTATGCCTGGCGATAACGTTGAAATGACTGTTGAGCTTATCAGCCCTATCGCTATGGAACAAGGTCTTCGTTTCGCTATTCGTGAGGGCGGACGTACTGTTGGTTCAGGTTCTGTTGTTTCTATTATTGAATAATTTGTTTATATATTAATTTATTGAAGATAAAGATGCCGTTGGAGAAATCTGACGGCATTTTTATATGCGCGGAGGCGGCGTAATGAAATTTGTAAGAAATTATAAATATTTGAGAAAGGAGAGTTTGTATTGTGAGTAAAAATAAAATTAAAAATAAAGATAAAATTGGAAATATAAGTAAATTTGGCGGGGGGGGTACAGAAGGAATGTAAATATGGATTTAATCAGAATTATAGCTGTTTTTTCTGTTTTATCAGTACATTTCTTTTTAAATACTAACTTTTATCAAATGGAAATAGATTCTTCTTTTTTCTATTATTTAGCTATTGTTGGCAGAACTCTTTTTATGATTTGTGTTCCTTTATTTATGATTCTTACTGGATATCTTATGAGTAATAAAACACTATCAAAAAAATATTATAAGGGAATTACTAAAACACTTATTGTCTATTTTCTACTGTCTTTTGTCGCTTGGCTGTTTAGAGTTTATCATATGGAACAAGATATAGATTTGTGGCAGTTTGTGTGCGGAACTTTAAATTGTTCAATAATTGAATATTCTTGGTATATGGAGATGTATTTTGGATTTTTTCTGATGATTCCTTTTTTGAATTTGATTTATAATGGCTTGAAGAACAAAAAAGAAAAAGTTGTACTGCTTGTTACCTTTTTATCGCTTACCTCGCTTCCATCTTTGATAAATGACATTGTTAATATTTTGCCTGATTATTGGATTATGACTTATCCTGTTACATATTATTTTATCGGGGCTTTTATAAGAGAATTTGGGGTAAAAATTAAAAAAAGATACATTTTCTTAACATTTGTTATCTGTTTATTCGCGTTTGGGGGTTTTAATTTTTACAGAAGTTGTGGACAAAATTTTGAATGGGGAAGTTATTGCAATTGGTTTGGATTTGAAAACATAATTGACACTGTGCTTGTTTTTGCTTTTATAAATAATCTCAATCTTGAAAAATTGCCTTTGTTTGTTAAAAAATGTTTGGGAAAAATATCCAATTTGGCTTTGGGAATATTTTTGTCATCTTATATATTTGATAGAATATTTTATCCTTATTTGAACTCAAATTTTGAATATTTTTGGACAAAATCTAAATATTATTTTATTATAGTTCCCTGTATTTTTATCTGCTCAATGATTTTGTCCTGGATTATTAATTTTTTCGCCAAAATTATTATTTCGATTTTTGGGACGCTTTTTAAAAAGATTTTTAAAAAACATAGTTGATTTTTTTTATTTAAGGCTATCTTTAAAAATTTGTTTTGACCGATTAGAAACAGTTGCTATTTTTTTCACTGTATTGTAAAATATAAAGTATATGTATTTTGTTTTCTATTATTATGAAAGGCTGTGATGATAGGGTTGGAAAATAAGCTTAAACTTTATGGTTTTAATAATCTTACAAAGACTTTGAGCTTTAATATATATGATGTTTGTTACGCGAAAAGTGAAAGGGAACAAAAAGATTATATCGCTTATATTGATGAACAGTATAATTCTGAAAGGCTTACTAATATACTTCGCGACGTTACTAAGATGATTGGCGCTCATGTTTTGAACATTTCAAAACAGGATTATGAGCCTCAAGGCGCAAGTGTTACTATACTTATTACTGAAAGGGCTCTTTCACTTTCAGAGAAAAATCAACAGAATGAAAATTTTGGCGAGGATAAAATTGTTGGCAAAAGACAGAGTGTTGTTTCTCATCTTGACAAGAGTCATGTTACCGTCCATTCTTATCCCGAATATCATCCTGATAACTCTATCGCGACCTTTCGTGTTGATATAGATGTTTCGACCTGCGGACAGATTTCTCCATTAAATACTCTTGATTATCTTATTGATAGCTTTGATTCGGATATTATTACTACTGACTATCGTGTAAGAGGGTTTACGAGAGATGTCGATGGCAAAAAACTTTTTATGGACCATCATATGACAAGTATTCAGGATTATATAAATGATAAAACACTTGAGAAGTATGACGCTATTGATATTAATGTTTATCAGGCTAATATTTTTCATACTAAAATGCTTATTAAAGAGATTGATTTGCAGAATTATCTTTTTAATACGGACGTTTATGAGCTTCCTCCAAAGAAAAGGCTTGAGATTACTAACAGTTTGCGCAGAGAAATGATTGAGATTTTTAGCGGAACAAATATTTTTTAATCAGTTGTGAGGAATTTTGATATGTATAAATTTGACCAAAGTAAAATGCCTATTTTTGAGGCTCTTGAAAAGTATAAATCTATGAGAGTTGTTCCTTTTGATGTGCCGGGGCATAAAAGAGGGCGTGGAAATAAAGAACTGACTGATTTTCTTGGGGAGCGGTGCTTAACTGTTGATGTTAACTCTATGAAACCTCTTGATAATTTATGTCATCCGGTTTCTGTTATTAAGGAGGCTGAGGAACTTGCCGCTGACGCCTTTGGGGCTAAACACGCTTTTTTTATGATTAACGGTACAACTTCGGCTGTTCAGTCTATGGTTCTTACCGCTTGTAAAAAAGGTGATAAAATTATTATGCCGAGAAATGTTCACAGGAGCGCTATTAACGCTCTTGTTATCAGCGGGGCAACTCCTGTTTATGTTAATCCAGGTGTTAATAAGGAATTGGGAATTCCTCTTGGTATGTCTTTAAAGGATGTTGAAAAGGCTATTGTCTCTAACCCTGACGCTAAGGCTGTTTTGGTGAATAATCCTACATACTATGGTGTTTGCTCTCCGCTTAAATCCATTGTGGAACTTGCTCACAAATATGGTATTCTTGTCCTTGTTGATGAGGCTCATGGAACACATTTTTATTTTAATAAAAACTTGCCTATGTCCGCTATGAGCGCCGGCGCTGATATGGCGGCTGTTAGTATGCATAAAACAGGCGGTTCTCTTACTCAAAGTTCTTTTTTACTCATTAACAATGATATAAGTGAAGGATATGTCAGGCAAATTATAAACCTTACACAAACTACAAGCGGTTCTTATTTGCTTATGTCTTCACTTGATATCTCAAGAAAAAATCTCGCGATTAATGGTGAGGATATTTTTAACAGAGTCGTTTCTTTGGCAAACTACGCCAGAGATGAAATTAATAAAATTGGCGGATATTACGCTTATGGAAGTGAACTTATAAACAATGACACGGTTTTTGATTTTGATATTACAAAACTTTCTGTGCATACGAGGAGTATTGGGCTTGCCGGTATTGAGGTTTATGACATTTTGAGAGATGATTATAATATTCAGATTGAATTTGGTGATATTGGAAATATTCTCGCTATTATATCTGTTGGGGATAAGGCGCTTGGCATTGAAAGGCTTATATCTTCGATGTCTGAAATTAAAAGACTTTACTCAAAAGATAAGTCGGGTATGTTTGACCATGAGTATATTAATCCTCTTGTCGCTATGACACCGCAGTCCGCTTTTTACGCTCCAAAAGTCTCGATGCCTATTGAAAAAAGCTATGGAAAAATATGCAGCGAGTTTGTTATGTGTTATCCTCCGGGAATCCCTATTCTTGCTCCGGGTGAGTATATTACAAAAGACATACTTGCTTATATCTCTTACGCTAAGGAAAAAGGATGTTTTCTTACGGGAACAGAGGATATTTATATTAACAATATTAATGTTGTTTCTGAGTACGAGAGCGGAGCTTGATAAGAGAAAACCTTGGGCTTTCAGCCTAAATCCGACTTCTTTTTTGAAAAAAAGAAGTGGAGTTTGAGGCAGCGCCTCAAGGTCTTTTCTTATAATTTTTATTTTGATAATGAGGAGGGGTTTTATGGAACTATGGTATACTGAGGAGCATAGTCCTGATGTTAGATTTTCAATCAGAGTTGATGAGCACTTATTTTCAGCTAAGAGCAATTTTCAGAGAATTGATATTATGAGGTCTAATGAGTTTGGAGTGTTTCTGACACTTGATAGCCTTATGATGGTTACTGAAAAAGATGAGTTTATTTATCATGATATGATTGTTCATGTTCCTATGGCTGTTAATCCTGATATTAAAAAAATTCTTGTCATCGGCGGGGGTGACGGCGGAACAGTTCGGGAGCTTACAAGGTATTCTTCCGTATCGGAAATTGACCTTGTTGAGATTGATGAGATGGTGGTTTCGGCTTGTAGAAAATTTTTGCCTCAGACAGCTGAGAAATTGTCTGACCCAAGAGTTAATATTTTTTATGAGGACGGTCTTAGGTTTGTAAGAAAAAAAGAAAATTGTTATGACCTTATTATTGTTGATTCTACTGACCCTTTTGGTCCCGGTGAGGGGCTTTTTACAAAAGAGTTTTACGGAAATTGTTTTAAGGCGCTTAATCAAAATGGTATCCTTGTTAATCAGCACGAAAGCCCTTATTACAGTCTGTACGCGGAATCTCTTAAAAGAGCCAATGAAAAAATACGACAGTTTTTTCCTTTCTCAAAATTATATCAGGCTCATATACCCACTTATCCTTCAGGTCATTGGCTGTTTGGGTTTGCCTCTAAAAGATTTGACCCTATCGCTGATATTAAAGAGGATTATTGGAATGGATTGGGTATTAAAACAAAATATTATAATACCCAGCTTCATAAAGGAAGTTTCGCTTTGCCAAACTATGTTAAAGAGCTTTTGAGAAATTAAAAATTTTTAATGGAGGTTTTATTTATGAAAAAATTGGAGTTATCAGAAATTAGTTTTATTGAGAATGATGAGAAACATTATGTTATTTATGGTGATGGTTTTGTTGGACGTGTTTTGCGGAAAATGATGGAATTTTTGAATATTAATGTTGATTGTTTTTTGTGCAGCGATGGATATAAAAAAGAAGAATATATGTGTGGTCTTAAAATGTATGAGCTTAGTGAGTATCTGAATAATAAAGATAATATAAGGAAAAATAATCAGCATATTTTGCTCGCTGTTCAGCAAGAGGCTGAAAAGGTATTGGAAGAATTGAGTAAGTATCCTGATATTTTGGTTAATAAAATAAAAGTTGAGGATAATATCACGGTATATAGATTCACTTATAAGGAATATTTCTTATCCTACGGGGAAAAAGATTTTAGTGACAGATATTTGAATTTGAATGGGATAAAGTTTATAAATCCTTTTCTGGCGGAAGAAGATTACAATTATTCATTTTTTTCGGAGGTCAACGATATAATTCTGCCTGCTGTCTATGACGACTTAACCTGCGCAAGCGAAGGTCCTTATGAAATTCCAAATGTCTCTGTTGATGAAAATGATGTTGTGTTTGATTTGGGAAGTAATATTGGATTGTTTTCAGCGGTTATTTCTAATAGATGTAAGAAAATATATGCCTTTGAACCTGGAGAGGGAGCGTATAAGTATATATCAAAGCTTACGGAAATATATCCTAATATTGAGGTTTATAAATACGCTGTCGGAGGGTATACCGGAAAAACGTCATTTTTTGAGGACGCTAAATTTTTGAATCTGAGTAAGATTGGGGAAAATGATTGTCTTGATGAGGATAGTAATAAAAATATGATTGATATAACAACTATAGATGATTTTGTTGAGAAAAACAATGTTGAGAGGGTTGACTATATTAAGGCGGATATTGAGGGCGCTGAGAGAGATATGCTTAGAGGAGCGATGAAAACTATTAAAAAGTTTACTCCTAAAATATCTATATGCGAGTATCATTTGAAAGATGACCCTGAAGTTTTGGAAAGTCTTATTCTTGAGGCGAATCCTAATTATATAGTGGAACATAAGTATATGAAAATATACGCTTATGTTCCAAAATAAATATTTACAATGGGAGGGTTTATTTATGAGCAGGCTGGAATTGTCAGAAATTAGTTTTGAGGGAAATGACACGAGACATTACGTTATTTATGGGTACAATGTTATAGGGCGTATGCTTTTGAAAGCGTTAAGGTCTTTAAATATTAGTGTTGATTGTTTTTTGTGCAGTAATGGATATAAAAAATATGAAAGTGTTGAGGATTTTCCTGTATACGAGATTGATGAGTACGCGAATAATAAAAACAACATAAAAAAAGATAATCAACATATAGTGGTGACTGTTCAGAATGGTCAGAATGAGGTGCTGAGGGAACTGGACAAGCGTTTGGATTTTTCATTTAGTAAAATAAATAATTCTGATTTTATTGATATTTGCGGATGTCTTTTCGAAAGTTATGTATTGCCGTGGAAAATGGCAGGAGATAAATATATTAGTTTAAATGGAGCGAAATTTTTAAATCCATACTCTTCTGACAAAGTTTATTTTGATACGTTTTTCTACGGATTTGGAGATTTGATTTCGACTTCAGTATATAATGATTTGTCATATATATATGAGGGACCTTATGAGCTTCCTAATGTATCTGTTGATGAAGATGATGTCGTGTTTGATTTGGGAAGCAATGTTGGTTTGTTTGCGGCGGCTGTTGCTGGAAGATGTAAGAAAATATACGCGTTTGAGCCTTTAAGAGAGGCTTATAAATATATATCGGAGCTTGCGGAAATATGTCCAAATATTGAGCTTTGTAAATACGCTGTCGGGGATTATACAGGAAAAGCTGAGTTTTTTGACAGTGATGATTTGGGGCTGGGTTCTGGAAAACTTGCTCAAAGTCATTTTAATAATAGTAATGTAAATGATAAAAGAAATATGGTTGATATAATAACTATAGATGATTTTGTTGAGAAAAACAATGTTGAGAGGGTTGATTATATCAAGGCAGATATCGAGGGCGCTGAGAGAGATATGCTTAGAGGAGCGATGAAAACTTTGAGGAAGTTCGCTCCTAAAATATCTATATGTGAGTATCATTTGAAAGATGACCCTGAAGTTCTGGAAAGTCTTATTCTTGAGGCGAATCCTAATTATATAGTTTCGCATAAGTATATGAAAATATACGCATATGTACCTAAATAAGCGAGTATATGTCTTTTTTAAACGGCGAAACGATAGTTTCGCTTTAAAGTTTTTGTCAAACTTTTTTCAAAAAGTTTGTGGAGTTTGAGGCAAAGCCTCAAGGTCTTTGTTTTTATCAAGGTCTTTATTATTTTTAAGGAGGAAAAAAATAATGGGAAAAGCACTGATTGTTGGAGCGGGCGGCGTCGCGAGCGTTGTTGTTCATAAATGCTGCCAAAATTCTGATGTTTTTGAGGAAATTTGTATTGCCAGCAGGACAAAATCTAAATGTGACGCTCTTAAAGCTAAACTTGACGGAGGAAAAACTAAAATTCATACGGCGAGGGTTGACGCTGATAACACACAGGAACTTGTTGAGCTTATTAACGCTTTTAAACCTGATATTGTTATTAATGTCGCTTTGCCTTACCAGGATTTGACTATTATGGACGCTTGTCTGGAGACAAAAACTGATTATATGGATACGGCGAATTATGAGCCTTTGGATACGGCAAAATTTGAGTATAAATGGCAGTGGGATTATAGAGAGCGTTTTGAGAAAGCGGGGATTACCGCCCTTTTGGGAAGCGGCTTTGACCCTGGGGTTACAGGGGTTTTTTGCGCTTACGCCCAAAAACATTATTTTGATGAGATTCATTATATTGATATTCTTGACGCTAACGCCGGAGACCACGGCTATCCTTTCGCTACAAATTTTAATCCTGAGATTAATATTCGTGAGGTTACCGCTAAGGGAAGTTATATTGAAAATGGAAAATGGATTGAGACAGAACCTCTTGAGATTAAAAGAGTTTATAATTTTCCAGAGATTGGTGAAAAGGATATGTATCTACTACATCACGAGGAGCTGGAATCTTTGGCTCTTAATATTAATGGAATTAAAAGAATACGCTTTTTTATGACTTTCTCGGAAAAATATCTTACTCATCTTAAAGTGCTTGAAAATGTTGGAATGACTTCAATTGTTCCTATTGATTATGAGGGTAAGAAAATTGTTCCATTACAATTTTTAAAAGCAGTTTTGCCTGACCCCGCGTCTTTGGGTCCGAGAACTAAGGGAAAAACGAATATTGGTTGTATTATGAGAGGAATTAAAGACAGAAAAGAAAAAAATTACTATATTTATAATGTGTGTGACCATCAGGAATGCTATAAGGAAGTCGGTTCCCAGGCTATCTCATATACGACGGGAGTTCCGGCTATGATTGGAGCTTCTATGGTTATGAGCGGAAAATGGAAAAAGCCCGGGGTTTTTAATATTGAGGAATTTGACCCCGACCCTTTTATGGACGCTCTTAATAAATTTGGTCTTCCGTGGAAAGAGACTTTCTCTCCTGAGCTTGTGGAGTGAGAGGAGGAATTTTGTGTACAGAGATGAAAAGTTTGGTGAGCTTAAAACGCCGTGCTATGTTGTTGATGAGAGACTTCTTATTAAAAACTTGGAAATTCTGAGAGAGGTTGAGAAAAAAACAGATTGTCGAATTCTTTTGGCTCAAAAGGCGTTTTCTATGTACAGCGTTTATTCTATTGTCTCTGAATATCTGAGCGGAGTCGCCTCAAGCTCTTTGTTTGAGGCTAAACTTGGATTTGAGGAAATGGGAAAAGAAGTTCATATTTATTCCCCCGCTTATAGAAATGATGAGTTTGACGAGATTATTCAATATTGTGACCATATTGTTTTTAATTCTTTTTCCCAGCTTTATAAGTATTTGGATAGAGTTAAGAAAAGTAATAAAAAAGTTGAGCTTGGAATTAGAATTAATCCCGAGTATTCTGAAATTGAGACAGATATTTATAATCCTTGTTTTGAAAATTCTCGTATGGGTTCTACTTTTGAGTATTTTAATGAGGGAGTTCTTAAATATGGAATGAAAGATGTTGACGGTATACATTTTCATACTATGTGTGAGCAGAATTCTGATACCCTTGAACGGACAATTGAAATTGTTGACAAGAAATTCGGAAAATATATTGAACAGGTTAAATGGGTGAATTTTGGCGGGGGACATCATATAACACGTCCGGATTATGATATCAATAAGCTGATTGAGTGTATTTTATTTATTAAAAATAAGTATGGTGTTGACGTGTATCTTGAACCGGGAGAGGCTATCGCCCTTAATACGGGTTTTCTTGTGTCTTCTGTTTTGGATACTATGAAAAATAATATGGATATAGCTATCTTGGATACCTCAGCGGCTTGTCATATGCCTGATGTCCTTGAAATGCCATATAGGCCTCAAATTATTGGGGCTGGTTTTCCTGATGAGAAAAAATTTACTTATCGCCTTGGAAGCGCTACTTGTCTTTCGGGAGATATTATTGGAGACTATTCTTTCGATAAACCGCTGAGGGAAGGGGACAGACTTGTCTTTTGTGATATGGCTCACTATTCTATGGTTAAAAATAATACATTCAACGGAATTAATTTGCCTGACATTGTTCTTTATACCAAAGGCGGGGAATTTAAGGTTATAAAGTTTTTTGGATATGATGACTTTAAACGCAGGCTTTGATAAGTTGAAAAATTTTGAGGCGCTGCCTCAAACTCCGTCCGCTTTTTTGAAAAAAGCGGAGCAAAAACTTTTATGCGAAACTATGTTTCGCTGGAAAAGCATCGTAAATTTTGGCTAAATTGATTTTTACCGATAATTTTAAATTTTTTAGCGAAACGATAGTTTCGCTTTTAAAGTTTAGGGTCAAGAGTGCGGCGGAAAGATAAATCCGCCCGCCGAAGGCGGCTTTTGACATAGTTAAAAGCGCTTGAAAATTTTTAAAGGGCTTGCGGGTTTGGGCAGCGCCCAATAAGGTTAATTCTTAAACTTCTGTAATATGTTTGTCAATAAAAATATATTGTAAAAAAATACACGGTGTGTTAGAATAGTTTTGTAAGATTTGTTGACTTATTAAAAAGTTGCTTAAAGTTTTTAAGGAGGTTGTTTTTATGAAAAAATTTGTCGCTTTTGTTTTGTCTGTTTTTATGACTTTTGGCGGAGCAAACTTTATTTTCGCTGAAAATAATATTCCGGAGGTTTTGGAACAAACTATTTTGAGTGTTAAAGACAGACTGAATATTCCTGAGGAATATTCGGAGTTTGAGTATATTATTAATAATTATAATGGAAAAGAAAAGTATAATATGGTTTGGAGTAAGCCTGGGACTTTAGTCGGGGCGGATACAAAAGAAGAAGATTACGGCAATGATGAGATTAGAGTTAATGTTGACACCGAGGGAAATATTTTTTCGTATACAAATTGGAGAGATAATTATGAAAAATCTACTATTGCTGACAAAAAATCAAAAGAGGAATGTTTGAAAGCCGCTCAAAACTTTATTCAGATGGTTATTCCTGAAAATTATTCCGAATTTAGACTGGAAAAAAATTTAAGCAGCGGTAATCAATTTGTGTTTAGACAATATAAAGGAGATATACCTGTTAGGTTTAATACTATTAATGTTTCTGTAGATAGTGTTGAATTGAGAGTTGAAAGATACTATTATGAAAACGCTGATTATCTTAAAAAGGATTTTCCAAGCGCTGAGGGAGTTATGGATTTGGAAAAGGCTGTTACTGAATTTTCAAGCAAAATCCCTGTTGAACCTGAATACATATTCAATTATGATTATAAAACTAAAGAAAAAAAGGTTTTTATCGCTTACAGGCCTAAATCATCTTTTTATAATAAGGCTCTTGACGCTAAAACAGGAGATTTGATTGAATGTAATACTTTTAATGGTGAGAATTATCGGAGCGCTAATACTATGGAGATGGACGATGCATCAACGAAAGAAAGCGGCGGAGGTCTTTCTGTTCAGGAAAGAGCGAAAATTGAGGAAGCGAAAGGTCTGATAAGTAAAGAAGAGGCTGATAATGAAATTAAAAAACTTCTTCCAGTCGGCGCTTCTCTAAATGATATGCAAAGCGCTGATTTGATGAAAGATGAAATTGACGGAAATTACATTTGGAATCTCTCCTATGAAAATGGAGACGCGGCTTATGACGCTACGAATAAACAGCTGAAGAGATTTTATATATATGATATGGCACAAGAAACCTCTGAGGAGGCTGATATTATTCCGGGAGATTATGATTCTATTTTAGCCTCAAGAAAATCTCAGGCGGAAGAATATATTAAGACGGTCGCTTCCGATAAATTTGATTCTGTTGAATTTGCTGAAAAAGATTCAGATATTTATGAGCTGAGTTTTGTTAGAAAAGTTAATGGTCTTTCTTTCCCGGAAAATTGTCTCAGAGTTGTATTTGATAAAGATGGAAAGATAAGTAATTATTATAGTGAATGGTATAATTCTATTGAGTTTCCAAAAGCTGATGGATTGATTAGTTCGGCGGATATTGTTAATAAATCAAGAGACCTCTTTGGATTTGGTTTGGTTTATGAGCTGGGAAGAAAAATTGGCTCCCCGTATGATGAGTTTAAAATTCAAAAGAGCAGAAATAAAAGTGATTTGAAAAACGATATTATTTTGTCATACTCATTTATTGATATGGATTCGCACGCTCCTTTTATCTCGGCAAATACAGGAAAAGAAATTAATTATGACGGAACAGATTTTAAGGGATTTAATGTTCCGGAGAGTTATCCCGATATTGCCGGACATTGGTGTGAAAAATATGTAAACGCTCTTTTGAATAATGATATTTATATTAAAAACGCTGATGGGGAAATAAATTTCTTGCCGGATAATGAAATTACCAAAAATCAGTTGTTTGAGTTTTATGGAAATTTCTATAACAATGATATTAAAAAGGCTTTGAAAGATAAAGAGGAACCTATTACTAAAAAAGAATTGTGCGGTATTGTGAGAGATTTCCTTGGATTTGTTAAAATAGCTGATAAAGATATTTTTAAAAATCCTTTCAGTGATGTGACTGATGATAATCCTGATTTGGGCTCTATGGTAATATCTAACGCTTTGGATATGCTTACGGCTGATGAAAATGGAAATTTTAATCCCGACAAATATGTTACTAACGCTGAGGCGGCTAAAGTATTGTATATGTTGGAGGAATTAAGGTAATTTAATTTTTTTATAAACACTTTAAATAAAAACCAAAAACCAAAAAATAAAATTAATATTAATTTTATTTTTTGGTTTTTTGCAAGTATTTCATTTTTTGGAAGAGTTTTGAGTGGAGGTTTTTTAGTAATATTGATTATATGATATTATTTTTTTTTTTACTTTTTA
>CATJCJ010000379.1 GCA_949738935.1 uncultured Eubacteriales bacterium
AAAGATAATTAAAATATATATGAAATTTGCGAGTGGGAGTAATGAAAAATGTTACTGAAACCTGCATAGAAAGCGGGATTGAGGTTGATGTGAGTTCCATTTGATAACGATTTGATAACACTGCTTTAAATACATTTACTCATTAAAAGTGTAAATGGTTAGCGGGTTATAGTGTTTATATTTAATAAAAAGGTCTTACTTAATTGAGTGAAATCAATTTGGTAAGACTTTTTTGTTTACGTTATTCTGTGTCTTTTTGGTTTTTGGCGTTCTTTTTTGCTCTTAGAGTTTCAAGGTCTGCTCTGAATTTTTCTTTTTCCATTTTAGGATAAGTATAACGCCATTGGTCGTATTCGTCTTTTGTTATTTCATCGTTGTTTAGTTTTACTTTTTGCTCTTTCCAGGCGTAAAGCATATCAAACATTGAAACATAAGTTGTTTTTTTGCTTTTATCAAGCCTAAGACAAACCTCTCCGTCTATTTCGCTTGGATACAAACCATATAAATCTTCAATCGTGAAAAGGGTATGAATCAAGCCGACATAGCTGTCAATGTCAGGAACAGAAAGTGCGTGAGGAGATACCTCAAAGATTTCCGCTAAGGCGTTTAAGTATTTTTCTTTAGGACTGCGTGAGCCTTTCTCATACTGAGCTATACGAACGTCAGCCTGTTTATCGTCAAAGCCGAGCGTTTTACCAAGATATTTTTGAGTAAAACCACGAAGAAGCCTGAAATGATGTATTCTTTCTCCGATTGCCATATGTATCATCTCCTATATAAATTATTGATAAATTCAGTATAACATAAATGTATAGTGACAATCAATAAAAAATTATACAAAAAAGTATAGAATTTTTTTTAAAACTACTTGACCAATACAAAAAAGTATAGTAATATATAACTATACAGAAATGTATAGTGAATAAAAATGAAAGAGAGGTTTTTTTATGGAAAAGATGTTTATGAAAGTAAATGAGGTAATGGAGGCTTTGGAGGTTTCTGAATCCTACGCCTATAAACTTATACGAAAACTTAACAAAGAGCTTGAAAAAACAGGGTGTGTTGTGATTCCTGGACGTATTGACCGCAAGTTCTTTTACGAACATTTTTACGGAACGCAGGCTTATAAAGGGAGGGGTTAAAAATGCCGGTTTATAAAAATGAAAAAAGTGGAACGTGGTATGTTATGGTTCGCTATAAAGATTGGAAAGGTGAGCGAAAACAGAAATGTCAGAGAGGTTTTAGCACTAAACGTGAAGCACAGGATTGGGAACGTCAGTTCCAGCTTCAAAAAAAGGCTGATATTGATATGACACTGGAGAGCTTCTGTAAATTATATGAAAAAGATATACGACCAAGATTAAAAGAAAATACTTGGCTGACAAAGGAAAGTATTATCCAAAGTAAAATATTGCCGTATCTGGGACAGCGTAAATTATCTGAAATTACAGCGAAAGACGTGATTGACTGGCAGAATGAAATGCGAAGTCAAAACGGTAGAACAGAAAAAGCTGTTTCACCTACCTATCTAAAAACTATTCACGCACAGTTAAGTTCTATTTTTAACCATGCTATCCGTTATTATGATTTGAGTATAAACCCAGCAAAAAAGGCTGGAACAATGGGTATGGAGGAAAGTAAGGAAATGCTGTTTTGGACAAAAGAGGAATATCTGAAATTTTCTGGAGTTATGATGGATAAACCGCTTTCTTTCTACGCTTTTGAAATGCTTTACTGGTGCGGTATTCGTGAGGGTGAACTGCTTGCTTTGACTCCCGCTGATTTTGACTTTGAAAACAGAACGGTAACTATAAATAAATCTTATCAGCGTCTTAGAGGAAAAGATGTAATAACTTCTCCCAAAACAAAGAAAAGCAACAGAGTAATTAAAATACCTAAGTTTCTTTCTGATGAAATGCAGGATTGTATGAAGCTGTTTTACAGTCTGAAATCTAACGACAGAGTTTTTCCTGTTACAAAACACTATCTTTCACACGAAATGAAACGTGGCTCTAAGTCCGCCGGGGTAAAGAAAATACGAATACACGACCTCCGCCATAGTCATATATCGCTTCTGATTGATATGGGTTTTACAGCTCTCGCTATTGGAGATAGGGTAGGTCACGAAAGTGAGAAAATCACATACAGGTACGCTCATCTGTTTCCGTCAAGGCAAACAGAAATGGCAGACCGTCTTGACTTTGAAAGAACAAGTGATTAAGAAAGGGGAAGTGCTATGTCATCAAAAATTTTAGATAAACAAGGTCGTTGGAGAAACAAAACGGTAGCTTTCAGAGTATCACCCGAAGAAGATAAAAAGATTGAAACGGCTGTTAGATTATCGGGTATGAGCAAACAGGATTTTATTATTAGCCGTTTGCAGCAAAAAGAAGTTACAGTTGTTGGAAATCCGAAAGTCTACAAGGCTCTTAAAAATGAGCTGGCAAGTGTACTCAAAGAACTTTGCCGTATTGAATCAGGCGGTGAAGTATCAAGAGATTTATTAGATACTATTGAACTTATTACTATGATAATGCAGGGTATGAAAGATGAATAATAAAAAGCCTTTGGGTGTCGGCAAACACTCAAAGGCAAAGATTGGTATAATATCAAACCAATACGTTCTAAAAATATTATACCAGAATATCACTTATCTTTCAACCGGAAATGGAGGAAATTTTGAATAATAAAAAGGTTGGAACTAATTTAAAATTGATAAATATGGAAACAGTGGAAGTGGAAGAAATAGAATGG
>CATJCJ010000380.1 GCA_949738935.1 uncultured Eubacteriales bacterium
ATCCTTCAAGGTTATTATATTTAAATTAATTATATCAGAAAAATTTTATTTTATCAATTAAATTGTGTGGTATTACCCATAAGTTTTATCAAAAAATAATCATTTTAACTCAACAATAGTCACTCCTGACTCTCCCTCACCATATTGACCTATACGAAAGCTTTTAACATGAGGGTTTTTTCTCAAAAACTCCTGAATAGCTGTCCTCAAAACGCCGGTACCTTTTCCGTGAATAACCGTAACCGGAGAAATTCCCGCCAAATAAGCGTCGTCAAGGTATTTGTCGGTTTTCTCAATAGCCTCCTCAACCATAAGCCCTCTTAAATCAACCTCAGGAGATATATGCTGAGATTTTCTCGCCTTAACATTCATAGAATATTTTCTTGCTGAGTCTTTTGGTATATCCTCTGATTTATCAATAGATAAATTGGATATATTAACTTTAACTGTCATAATTCCCGCTCTTACAGTAACGTCACCTTTAGAATCGGGAGGATTAATAACAATACCCGACTGTTCAAGAGTATGAATAAAGACTTTGTCCCCCTTAACAAGTTTTTTAGGAACTTTACGAGGTCTGTTATATTTACTGTTTAATTTAGACAACTTCTCATCAGCATCAGATAATTTTTCTCTAATAGCTTTTCTTTTTTCCTCCATACCTCCGCTGTTTTTATGACGAAGCATTTTTTGCATTTCTTTAATAATTTTATCAGCTTCCTCTTTAGCGTCAGCGAGAATTTGTCTGGCATCCTCATTAGCTTTTTTAATTATTTTTTCTTTTTGTTCTTTTGTTTTTCTTCTTTGGCTCTCAAAATCTTTTTTAAGTTTCTCAGCTTCTTTTCTATAGCGTTCCGCCCTTTCCTGTTCAACAGCGACAGTTTTTTTGCTTATTTCCAAATCAGTTATAACATCCTCAAATTTCATATCCTCGCGGCTCAAAACCGACCTTGCGTTTTCAATAATAAAATCAGGAAGACCAAGTCTTTTTGATATAGCGAAAGCGTTGCTTTTACCAGGCACTCCTATAAGAAGATTATAAGTGGGACATAACGTTTTAATATCAAACTCGCAGGAAGCGTTCTCAACACCTTTAGTTGAAACAGCGTAAACTTTCAGCTCACTGTAATGAGTAGTAACAGCCGTACGAATTTCTCTTTTACGCAAATACTCAATTACAGCGACAGCCAAAGCCGCCCCCTCTGTAGGGTCCGTACCCGCTCCAAGCTCATCAATAAGAACAAGGGAATTATCCGTTACATTATCAACAATTCTCACAATATTACTCATATGTGATGAAAATGTACTAAGACTTTGCTCAATACTTTGCTCATCACCTATATCCGCAAAAACTTCCTCAAAAACAGCCAATTCAGAATTATCGAAAGCGGATATATGAAGTCCCGCCTGACCCATAAGAGTAAATAATCCAATAGTTTTAATAGAAACTGTCTTTCCTCCGGTATTAGGTCCCGTAATAAGCAAAGTTGTAAACTCATCACCCAAATAAATATTCGTTGGAACAACTTTCAAAGGGTCGAGCAACGGATGTCTTGCCTTTTTAATATTAATATATCCGTTTGTATTAAAGACAGGCTCAGTACCATTCATACTTATAGAAAGCTCACCCTTAGCGAAAACAAAATCAATATGTGAAAGTATCTCAAAATTTGATGAAAGCAAATCCCTGTTTTCATTAACCTTTTCAGACAGAGCCCTCAAAATTTTTTCAATCTCAATTTTTTCCTCAGAGTATAATTCTTTAATTTTATTATTCAGCTGAACAACACTCATAGGCTCCATAAAAACAGTGGCGCCTGTAGCCGACTGGTCGTGAACCATACCGCTGAAACTATTTCTATACTCCTGTTTAACAGGAACACAATACCTCTCATTTCTTATAGTAATCACAGGGTCTTGAAGCATATTTTTATACGCCTGAGAATGTATAACAGCCGTAAGCTGTTCTTTAACTCTATCATTAGCCGATTTAATATTTCTTCTTATGTTTCTCAAAGACGCGCTTGCCTCATCAGAGACCTCATTTTCCGAGATAATACACCTTGAGATATCTTTTTCAAGGTCAGAAATAATTTCAATCATATCAAACTGAGGTTTTAAAACCTCAAAAACATCATTTTTACTTTCACTCTCAGCATAATTTTTAACTTTTCTTGAGACATATAAAAAATCACAAACATAGAAAAGTTCAGAAATAGACAAAACCCCGCCAACCGAAACCCTTTTCAATGAAGGCGTTATATCTCTAAGTCCGCCAAGAGAAAGCGAGCCTTTTCTCAAAATCATACTAACAGCCTCAGAAGTTTCTTTTTGCCAATACAAAATATCCTGAATATCCGTTGATGGTTTAAGTTCATGAGAAATTTTCTTTCCCATTTCAGAAACGGCAAATCCTTTCAATTTCTCAATGATTTTATTATATTCCAAAGTATACAAAACTTTATCGTTCATAAATATCCTGCCTTTTATGTATTTTTTAATTTTATTATTTTCACCGAGCTTCACAATAAAACTATTGCAAAATTCAAACAATTGCTTTACAATATATATAAGAGTCTTTTAAATTTTTTAAAATCCCGAATTTCTGTGTTGAATTACAAAAATTTGGTTCAATCTTTTTTTTAAAAAAAGATTGTGGATTTTTTCTTTATGGTTTATTATAACATATAAACTCAAATCAATACATATTTATTTTTATGTTTTCACGTTTTTTAATAAACCCTGAAAAATAGTTACAGAAAGGAGAAAATATACAAATGAATTTAAACGTAAATGACATTTACTCAAGTATTTTGACGGATATACAAAACCGAGTTCCAATACCTTTCGCCACAAACAGCCAAGCGACCAACTCAGTAAGCTCAAAAACAGAAGCGAATAAAGAAAAAGATACAGAAAAATTTCAAACCGTATTTGAGAATTATCTGGCTGACTACTCAAATTATTTAAACGAAGACATTACCTCGCCGGAAATCTCAGCGTCAATAGAAGAGGCAATAAAAGCGGCGGCGTCAAAATATGGTATAGATGAGACGTTGATAAAGGCAATAATTCAGCAAGAAAGCAATTTCAATCCAAACGCCATCTCCTCATCGGGAGCTCAGGGTCTAATGCAGTTAATGCCTGATACGGCAAAGTCCCTTGGAGTCACAAACGCTTTTGACATAAACCAAAACGTCGACGGGGGAACAAAATATTTAAAAAACATGTTTGATACTTTTGGAGATACATCTCTCGCTCTCGCGGCGTATAACGCCGGTCCTGGAAATGTAAAGAAATACAACGGAATTCCGCCTTTTAAAGAAACTCAAAATTATGTGCCAAAAGTTTTAAATTATCAACAACAGTATATGGCAAGCAGATATAAATCAAACATAAATAAATAACCTCTCCTTAATTAAAGACAATACCGGCAAATCCAAAAAACTTGAATTTATCGGTATTGCCTTTATCATAAATTGAGCTGCTCATACATAAGATTTTTCTCACACAATCTCATAGAAAGAGCCTCCTGTTCCATCCCATAATTCGCCATCATTTTTCCATCACACGTTATAAAATATTTAGCTCTTTTTAATACAACATTCATTTTCTTTAAATTATCAAAATTAATTTTAGCTGTTCTTCTCGCCGAAACAATTTTATAAGCCGATTTTACGCCAATACCCGGAACACGCAAAAGCATCTCAATATCAACCTTATTTATCTCAACAGGAAAAAGATGAATATTTCTGATTGCCCACCTGCATTTAGGGTCTAAAGACAAATCAAGATTTTCACTATCCCCAATAATTTCATCAGCTTTAAAACCATAATATCTCAAAAGCCAATCAGCTTGATACAGTCTATGTTCCCTAAGCATAGGAGGATTAGCGACAGGAAGCAGTTTATTTTTATTGGTAACAGGAACATAAGCGGAATAAAAAACTCTTTTAAGTTTAAATTTATTATAAAGTCCCTCAGCCAGGTTAATAATTTTTTTATCATTATCCGGAGTAGCGCCGACAATCATCTGAGTACTTTGACCCGCCGGAGCGAATTTTGGAGTATGTTTATAAACAACCAAATCATTTTTATATTCTCGAATAGAATTTCTCAAAACTTTCATCGGTTTAAAAATAGCTTCCTTATTTTTATCAGGAGCCAAAAGTCTGAGGCTCTCGCTTGACGGCAGCTCAATATTAACGCTCATTCGGTCAGCGAGAAATCCTGTCATTCTAATAAGAGCCTCATCAGCGGAGGGAATCGCCTTAACATGAATATATCCGTTAAACTTATATTTATTTCTCAAAAGGTCTAAAGTTTTATATAACAATTCCATAGTATAATCGGGATTTTTAAAAACAGCGGAACTCAAAAACAATCCCTCAATATAATTTCTTTTATAAAAATTCATAGTCATCTCAGCGACTTCCTCAGGAGTAAAAATAGCTCTCTCAACATCATTAGAACATCTGTTTACACAATACTGACAATCATAACTGCAATAATTTGTAAGCAGAATTTTCAGAAGAGAGATACATCTCCCATCACCCGAAAAGCTATGACAAATTCCGCATAAAGACGTACTTCCCATAGAGCCTGCCTTACCATTCCTTTTAACACCGCTTGACGTGCAAGCAACATCATACTTAGCCGCGGCTGACAATATTTTAAGTTTCTCATTAATCTCCATAAATAATCCCCCCAAACAAAATTTCTGTCTAATTACATTATACAATATAAATTTTATAAACGCAAACATTTGTTTGAGAGCCTGTCTAAAAACTATTAAAATTTCATTCAGTGAAATAATATCATTACGCTCCAAAATGATTTTATTTTGGCTGATTTTTTGTGTATATTTTGTTTTTAGACAAGCTTTTTTTAGATTTTAAACAAGTTCTGAGATATATAAAGATTTCATACAAATTTTCATAGAGCCAGTTTATATATATTACAAATGTCCTCCTGATTAAGCTTTTTAAAATTACCTGTCAAACCTCTGGCGACAAGGCATTTTTCCGCCATTTCAGAAAAATGTGAGTCATCAATACCAACTTCCCTCAATGTTGTTGGAAGCCCCAAAGACTTATACCAGTTTTCAAGCTTTTTTATCATTTCTTTAATAATCAGCTCTTTTTCATTGTACGCGAAATCAATATCAAAAACACGATGTGCGAGCTGAATAAATTTATCAGTATTTTCTTTATAAACATACTTCATCCAAGCCGGAGTAATAATAGATAAACCCGCGCCGTGAGTAAGATTATACAAAGCGCTCAGCTCGTGCTCAATATGATGAGACGCCCAATCCCCAATACGTCCCGTATTCAAAAGACCATTATGGGCAAGTGTTCCAACCCACATAATTTCAGCCCTTATATCATAGTTATAAGGATTTTCCTTAGTGAGCGGAGCGTTAATAATAATTGTTTTCATAGCTGCCTCAAGAAGTCTGTCCGTAAAATCAACATTCTCAACCAAAGTAAAATACCTCTCAAAGAGGTGAGATAATATATCGGAACAACCACAGGCTGTCTGATAAGCGGGTAATGTAAAAGTAAGCTCAGGATTTAAGATAGAAAATTTAGGAATATATTTTGACGAGCTAATACTTCTTTTAAAAAGATTTTCCTCATTTGTGACAACAGTGCTTGTGGAACTCTCAGAACCGGTAGCCGCGATTGTCAAAACAGTTCCAATGGGAATTGTCTCATAAATAACCTTTTTCTTATCCATAAAATATTCCCAAATATCCTCCTCTGTTTTTGCCCCAACAGAGATAGCCTTAGCGGAATCAATAACACTTCCGCCTCCGACAGCGAGAATAAAATCAATATTTTCACTTTTACAAATCTCAATACCCTTACGCACAAGAGACAAAACAGGATTAGGACAAACACCCCCAAGCTCAACAAACTCAATATTATTTTCTTTAAGGGATTTCACCGCCTTATCATAAAGACCTGTTTTTTTAATTGAACCTCCGCCATAATGCAAAAGAACTTTTTTACCTCCATACTCAGCTACATACTTTCCAACATTATTCTCCTCACCCCTGCCAAATATAATTTTTGCTGGGTTATAAAACTGAAAATTTAACATACTCAATACTCCTTTTTTTAAAATCCTGAGGTTTTTAAAATCTTGATGTTTCACCTCAAACTCCACTTCTTTCTTGAAAGAAAGAAGCAAAGAACTTTTACGCGAAACTACGTTTCGCTGGAAAAATACCGCAAATTTCAATTAACTGGGCATAGGAGCGTTATAACATCCCAATTTATAAAAATCATACCATTCTTTAACTTTATCTTCTGGGACAATACTCAAAGCTGATATAACCTCTTTAGCGAATTCCAATGTAGCTGTTCCATTTGCCGTAATAATGTTTTTATCTCTAACTGCGGGACTGGCTAAATAACCTTTTTCATTTGTATAAGCTTCTTTAGCCCAGCCTTTCAAATCCTCCAAAACATTGCTTGTGTGTTTAACATTATTCAAAAAGCCCATAGTTCCCAAAAACACGGTAGCGTCACAAATTCCACCAACAACTTTATCTTTACTCAGCGCCTTTTCAACTAAACTTCCAATAGCCTTTGCCTCATCTGTTCTCCATGACATACCGCCAATTAAAATTACTCCCTCAAAATCAATAGGAGCGGAATTAATGTCATAATCAGGAATCACACTAAAACCGCCCAAAGATTTAATCGGCT
This sequence comes from uncultured Eubacteriales bacterium, assembly GCA_949738935.1. GTDB lineage: Bacteria > Bacillota > Clostridia > Lachnospirales > CAG-274 > MGBC114079. Next base: position 6,720 of record CATJCJ010000380.1, read on the forward strand.
CTTTACTCAAAGAAACTGTTTTAACTGAATATGTTTCTTTGCTTAAAGCCCTTATTCCTGTTGAAACATAAGCCGCCTCCCAATCGGCGTACTTATCTAAAATAACTAATAATACACTTTTTTCCATATCAATTCCCCCATTTATGTACTATAACAATTTTCTGTTTTTATTCTAAAACACATCCTAATTCCAAAAAATAACTTTAAGCAAAGAAATCACAGGCGCTTTAATATTAGAATCCTTTAAAATTTTCTCAACATCATACATATTACAATAAGTGGTAACAATAACAGCGTCAACATCATTCTGCTCCGCCATTTTATCAGGCAGAATTACAGGTTTTCCGTTATAGCTTTTAATCCCTCTGTTTTTATCAGCAAAATACTTAATTTCCACAATATCTTTAATTTCTCTGCAAAGCGGTTCAGCCATAACGCCAACACCATACACGGCAATACTATTATAATTATTGTCTTTAAAAAATTTTTTCATACGTAAATTCCCGTCAGTTTTTAAACTAAGCCACTTCTGCAAAATAGTCTCATATGAGAATGTACGTTTAAGTCTGTTTTCAACACATATCTCAATATTTTCATTTTCATCAACAGGATATTCATTTCTGAAATGTTCATTAATATAAATACACTTTTCAATTTTATGATATAATTCCATAGTTTCAGGCAGCTTTGAGTATTCCTTATATATCTCCGCCATATGACATTTTTTATAATATTTATGTTTATAGGCTTTTTCATACCAAGGTTTTAGAAGATAATGAATAATTTTAGGTTTTCCGTTATATCTCAAATCCTCAATAGGGTTTATATTATTAAAATTCCATTTAAAGTCAATATATTTTAACTTTTTATCCCACAAATAAAATATAATACCCTCTTCAGGAGTATAGAAAATACGAGGATAATAGTCGTCAAACTTATCTCTCCACTCATCAACACATTTATCCTCTCTCATTTTTTTCAAATTCATCAAAAGAACCCCAACATTAAGCCGAAATTTACTTTCATCTTTACATACTATATAATTTCCAATTTTAATCAATTCATTCCAATAAACCTCATCATACTTTTTACTAAAATTATAAGAATATAAAAACTCCGTGTCATAACCTACCCCGGCAATGTAATAATCTTCAATATCCATTTCCCAAAGTTCATTTATGTCATCAACAACAAGAGTATCAGCGTCAAGATATAAAACCTTATCAAGATTTTTAAGTACTTCAGGAGCAAGTAATTTAAGAAAAATTATATGCGAATACACTCCTCCCTTTCCAGAAAGCAAATTTATGTCAACTCCATATGAAAAAAACTTTCCTCTTTCAAATTTAGAGACAAATTCAGACAACCTCGACAAATTTTCATCAGACATTCCATTATTAGAGCTACCCCTCCCCTGGGTATACATCAAGTGTACATTGATACAACCCATATTGTGTCTAAATAATGAATTAATTAAAACCAAACACGGCTCAAAATAAGTATTATCAGCTGTAATCAAAATATCCATATAAAATACTCCTTCCGCAAGTTACTAACCAATAATCCCTTTTATCTCTGAAATATCCGAAACGCTGTACTTTCTCATATAACTCTCAATTCCGTCAATAACCTCCATAGCAGCGAAAGGATTAGAAAAATTGGCGGTACCAACCGAAACACCCGCAGCCCCCGCCATAATAAATTCAATAGCGTCCTCCCCATTTGAAATACCGCCCATACCAATAATAGGCAATCCAACAGCTTTATGAACCTGATATACCATTCTAACAGCAATCGGTTTAACAGCGGGGCCGCTCATACCCCCAATCTTATTAGCGAGAACAGGTTTTCTTTTATAGATATCAATTTTCATACCTGTAATAGTGTTAATAAGAGATAAAGCGTCGGCTCCTCCATTTTCAGCGGCTTTAGCGATAAGCGTAATATCTGTCACATTAGGACTTAATTTAACAATCAAAGGTCTGTCAGCGTATTTTTTCACTTCTGAAACAACCCTTTCAACCATAGACGGCTCTGTACCAAAAGCCATTCCTCCCTCAGCGACATTAGGGCAGGAAATATTAAGCTCAATCATATCAATATCTCTGCCATTAAGCGCCTTAACAACATCAACATACTCCTCAATTGTGTGTCCACAAACATTCACAATAATTTTAGTGTCAAACTGTCTTAAAAATGGAATGTCCTCTTTAATAAAATAATCCACACCTGGATTTTGAAGACCCACACTGTTAAGCATACCGCCATAAACCTCAGCGATTCTTGGGGAGTCATTTCCTGCCCAGGGTTTCGCGGCAACTCCCTTAACAACGACAGCTCCAAGCTTGTTAATATCAACAAACTCCGAATACTCTCGTCCGCTGCCAAAAGTACCTGAGGCGGTCATAACAGGATTTTTAAATTCAACTCCGGCGATATTAACTTTAGTATTAATCATTCCATAAAACCTCCTCAGAATTAAATACAGGCCCATCTTTGCAAACCTTTTTATTTACAAAAGAATTCCCGTCTTTAATTTTAACAGCACAGCCAACACAAGCGCCAATACCACAGGCCATTCTCTCTTCCATAGACACAAAACACTCGATTTCTTTTTCTTGGGCATATCGTGACAAAAACTTAAGCATAACTTTAGGACCGCAGGAATAAATAACATCTCCAGAAATATTTTCTTTTCTCATAAGCTCAACAACATTTCCTTTAAAACCAGCACTTCCGTCATCAGTAGCGATTAAAACTTCAGCGCCCGTTTTCTCAAAATCATCTCTCAGAATCGTACCTGTTCTAAAACCAAGAACAACAATCTTCTCTCCCACAGCCTGTTTAACCGTCTCAAGGAGAGGAGGAACTCCAATTCCTCCCCCGACAAAAATACTTCTGTCAACATTTTTAATATCATACCCATTACCCAAAGGTCCAATAATTTTAAGAATGTCTCCCTCAGCTTTTTTTGAGAAAACTTCGGTACCCTTTCCAACAACCTGATAAACAAGCCTCAATCTTCCCTTATTCTTATCAATCTCACAAATACTTATAGGTCTTGGCAAAAGATTAACACCGTTTCCGGTGTAAATCCCGACAAACTGCCCCGCCGCCGAACTCGCGGCGACAGAGGGAGCCTGAACAGTCATATCCAAAATGTTATCCCCAATAAAAGTATTTCTTAAAACGACAGCGTTTTCAATTTTTTTCATCTTAAATCCTTTCCAATATCAAAAAGTTTAAGTTCACCTTCATTAATCTGAGCTTCCATAACATCAACCATAGCTTTAACAGTATCAAGAGCTGTAATAAGTGTAACCGAACTTTCAACAGCGGTTCTTCTAATTTTAAATCCATCACTGTCAACATTATTGCTTTTTCTTGGAATATCAATAATAAGGTCAACGACACCGCTTCTTATAATATCAAGAATATTAGGAACACCTTCGCTAATCTTTTTAACAGTCTGAACCTCAAGACCATTTTCTTTAAGAACAGCCGCCGTACCTTTTGTGGCCATAAACTTACAGCCGAGGCTTTCAAATCTCTTAGCAATTTCCACGAAATTCTGTTGGTCTTTTTTACTGATAGTAGCGATAATAGTGCTTCCCGGCTTTGGAATAGTCATTCCAGCAGCCTTAAATCCCTTATAAAGAGCGTTTTGAAGAGTATATCCAAGACCAAGAACCTCTCCTGTAGAACGCATTTCAGGCCCAAGACTAACCTCAACCTGAGGAAGTTTTTCAGTTGAGAACACAGGCACTTTAACAGCGATAACTTTAGATTCCGGAGCGATTCCCGAGCCATATCCCATATCAGCGAGTTTTCCGCCGAGCATAACTTTTGTGGCGAGGTCAATAACGTGAACTCCCGTAACCTTGCTTATATAAGGAACCGTTCTTGATGAACGAGGATTTACCTCAATAATGTTAAGCTCACCTTTAAACTCAATAAACTGTATATTAATCATACCAATAACCTTAAGAGCGACAGCTATCTTTTTTGTAACGTCCATAATCTGCTCTTTCATATCCTCAGAGATATTTTGAGGAGGATATATTGATATACTGTCTCCCGAATGAACACCCGCTCTCTCAAGATGTTCCATAATACCGGGAATAAAAACATCTGTCCCGTCGCAAATAGCGTCAACCTCAATCTCACGTCCGCTCAAATATCTGTCAATAAGAACAGGATTTTTAGAATCCTTAGCAAAAGCCTCATTAAGATACAAAGTAAGTTCTCTCTCATCATGAGTAATTTCCATACCCTGACCGCCAAGAACATATGACGGACGAACGAGAACGGGAAAACCAAGTTCATTAGCAACGTCAAGTCCCTCTTCAAGACTCCATACTCCTTTACCTTTAGGACGTCTTATATCAAGAGATTCCAAAAGCTCATCAAATTTTTCTCTGTCCTCAGCAGCGTCAATTTGTTCAGGTTTTGTACCATAGATAGGAATATTCATTTCATCAAAGAAATTAGCCAGTTTAATAGCGGTCTGTCCGCCGAATTGAAGAATAACACCATCTGGCTTTTCCTTTTCAACAACATTAAGAACATCTTCTTCTGTAAGAGGCTCAAAATAGAGTTTATCAGAAGTATCAAAATCCGTACTGACAGTCTCAGGATTATTATTCACAATAATAGTCTCAATACCCGCTCTTTTAAGTGCCATAATTGAGTGAACGGAACAATAGTCAAACTCAATACCCTGTCCGATTCTTATAGGTCCCGAACCTATAACCATAACTTTCTTTTTATCTGAAACAATAACCTCATCATCTCTATCATATGTAGAGTAATAATAAGGAGTAATCGCCTCAAACTCGCCGGCGCAAGTATCAACCATTTTAAACACAGGCATAATATCAAATTTCTTTCTCAGCTCATAAATATCAGGAGGGGTACATCCAACAAATTTAGATATAGCCTTATCAGAGAATCCTTTTTCTTTAAAAAATCTTAGGCTTTCCTCTGTAAAATCAGAAAGTTTAAAAGTTTTAAGTTCCTCTTCCATATCAACAATTTTTTTAATTTTACTTATAAAGAAAGAATCCATTCCCGTAATCTGACAAACTTTCTCAACACGATAATTTCGTCTAAGCATTTCAGCCAAATCAAAAAGTCTCTCATCATCAGGAACTTGAACTCTCTTTTTAAGTTCCTCAATACTTTTTTCCTTTGATGATTTTCTCTCAAGACCGTACTGACCGATTTCAAGAGAGCGGACACCTTTCAAAAGAGCTGACTCAAAACTATTTCCAATAGCCATAATCTCACCTGTAGCCATCATTTTTGTACCAAGAGTTCTTTTAGCGCTATGGAACTTATCAAAAGGCCACCTAGGGAATTTAAGAACAACATAATCTATAACAGGCTCAAAACAAGCGAAAGTTTTTCCGGTAACAGCGTTTTTGATTTCATCAAGAGAATAACCCAGCGCGATTTTGGCGGCAACCTTAGCGATAGGATATCCCGTAGCCTTTGAGGCTAGAGCGGAAGAACGGCTCACACGAGGATTTATCTCAATAACAGCGTAATTATAACTGTTAGGGTCAAGAGCGAACTGAACATTACATCCGCCTTTAATTTCAATAGAGTTTATAATATTAATAGCGGCGCTTCTAAGCATTTGATACTCCCTGTCCGAAAGCGTCTGAGCGGGAGCGACAACAATACTGTCTCCGGTATGAACTCCAACAGGGTCAACATTTTCCATACTGCAAACAGTAATACAATTTCCAGCCCCATCACGAATAACCTCAAATTCAATTTCTTTCCAGCCTTTAATACTTTTCTCAATAAGAGCCTGACCGACACGACTCAGATGAAGTCCCTGAGCGAGAATTCTTCTAAGTTCGTCCTCATTCTCGGCGATACCCCCGCCCGTACCCCCAAGAGTATAAGCTGGACGAACAATAACAGGGTATCCAATACTCTCAGCAAACTCAACACCGTCATCAACATCGGTAACAATCTCACTTTCAACAATAGGCTGATTTGTTCTTTCCATAAGACGTTTAAAACTATCCCTATCCTCACCCTCTTTAATCGACTCAATAGATGTACCAATAACACGAACGTGATATTTGTCAAGAATCCCCGAATCATATAACTCACAAGAGAGATTAAGACCTGTTTGACCTCCCATACCAGCGATAATACTGTCAGGTTTCTCTTTAGCGATAACTCTCTCAATAAAATCTATAGTAAGGGGTTCGATATAGGTATAATGCGCCATACCAATATCTGTCATAATAGTCGCCGGATTACTGTTTACAAGAACAACCTCAATTCCCTCTTCTTTAATAGACTGACAAGCCTGCGTTCCCGAATAATCAAATTCAGCGGCTTGACCTATAACAATAGGACCGGAACCTATAACAAGAACTTTTTTAATGGAATTATCCTTAGGCATAATTATTTAACCTCCTCAACAATTTTCAAAAATTTGTCAAACATAAACTGTGTGTCCAAAGGGCCGGGAGCGGCTTCAGGGTGAAATTGAACACTAAAGACAGGCTTAGTTTTATGCCTGATTCCCTCAATACTTCCATCATTTACATTAATAAAAGTAGCCTCAACATCGTCTGACAAATCACTGACAACATACTCATGATTTTGAGACGTAATATATACCCTGCCTGTTTTAACATCTTTAACAGGATGATTTCCGCCGTGGTGACCAAATTTAAGTCGACCGGTATTACATCCCAAAGCGAGCGAAATAATTTGATGTCCAAGGCAAATTCCAAAAACAGGAATATCCTTTTCAATAAGTTTTTTAACATTATCAACAACTGTTGGAATGTCTTTAGGATTACCGGGCCCATTTCCAAGGAATATGGCGTCAGGATTACATTCAAGAATCTCCTCAACAGAAGAGAAAGCCGGAAAAACACTAAGTTTGCAGCCTCTTTTATTCAAGTCCCTAAGAATACCCTTTTTAATACCACAATCCAAAACAGCCAAATGAGTCCCTTTCCCGCTCATAACATGTTTCTCAAGCGGTGTAACCTCTTTAACAGCGTCTCTATTAGAATAAGTATCAAATTTTTGTTTAATCTGACCAGCGGTGAGGTCTCCGACTCTTGTCGTGATAATACCAAGCATAGTTCCGTTATCTCTCAAAATTTTTGTAAGGGCCCTTGTGTCAATTCCCTCAAGACCCATAATTTTATTTTGCTTAAGAAAACCATCAAGGTCCATCTCACATCTCCAGTTATTTGGCATATCACATTTCTCACGAACAACAAACCCCTTAAGAAAAGGCTTTCTGCTTTCCATATCCTCAAGATTAACGCCATAATTTCCGACAAGGGGATAAGTCATAGTAACAATTTGTCCCGCGAAAGACGGGTCGGTCAAAGTTTCCTGATAACCTGTCATACCTGTCGTAAAAACAACCTCGCCAACAGTTTCTTTAACATATCCAAAAGCGCTGCCTTTAAACCTAACTCCATTTTGAAGAATAAGCTCCGCCTTAATAGTCTTTTCCATAGTCTATATACATCTCCTTAAATCATTTTTCATATCAATAACAGCCTGTCTTGAAGCCTTAGCGAATTGTTCCTCAGAAAAACTATTTTTATAAGGCTCTTTTTTATAAGCGGCGATAATCCCCCTCGAGGAATTCACGATAGCGCCCAACCCATCATTATTAAAACAAACGGCAAGGTCCTCAGCCTTCCCACCCTGAGCGCCATATCCGGGAACAAGGAAGAAAGTACGCGGCATAACCTCACGAAGTCTCTTAGCCTGTTGAGGGTGAGTCGCTCCAACAACAGCGCCGACCTCACTAAACCCATTTGCCCCAATAAGTTCCTCACCCCATTTTGAGATAAGCCCGCCAACTTTCTCATAAAGCGGAACACCGTCAACAATCAAATCCTGAATTTCTCCGCTATTAGGATTAGATGTTTTAGCGAGAACAAACAATCCTTTTTCATATGTTTTACAATCCTCAATAAAAGGAGTAATAGAATCCGAGCCAAGATATGGATTAAGCGTAACAAAATCCTCTTTAAACACCTCATATCCTATTCCGTCAACATTGGCTCTTCCAATATGACCGTCCGAATAAGCCTGTCCCGTTGAGGCGATATCACTTCTCTTGATATCCCCAATAATAATAAGACCTCTCTTTTTAGCGTACTCAATAGTTTTAGCATAAGCCTTAATACCATTTACTCCATACCGCTCATACATAGCGATTTGAGGCTTAACAGCGGGAATCAAATCATATATCTCATCAATAATACATTTATTAAAAGCGAGAATCGCTTTGCTTATACCTTTTAAAGTTTTACCATATTTAGCGAAAGCCTTTTCCTTAATAAACATAGGAATAAACTCCTGATTAGGGTCAAGACCAACAACAGTAGGATTTCCAGTAACTTTAATTTTATCAATAAGTTTATCAATTATCATTATTTAAACTCCTCTCTAAGATTTCCGTTTTCAACAATAACTTTGCCCCTAACGATAGTATATAAAACTTTGCCTTTAACCATTCTGCCGTTAAAAGGGGTATTTCTAGCTTTTGAGGCAAACTTCCCAGAATCAATAACATACTCTCTTTTGGGGTCAATAATCGTTATATCCCCGTCCGCCCCAACAGACAAAGTACCTTTATCAGAACTCAAAACCTTAGCCGGATTATAGGACATCTTCTCAATAAGCTGAGAAGGTGTAAGAACCCCTTTGTCAACAAGCTCAGATATTCCAAGGCAAAGTGAAGTCTCAAGACCGATAATACCATTAGCGGCATTTTCAAACTCACAATTTTTCTCATCAATATGATGAGGAGCGTGGTCTGTTGAGATAACCTCAATAATATCATCTTTAAGAGCCTGTTTAAGAGCGGCAACATCTTCTTTTGTTCTAAGCGGGGGATTCATTTTATAATTCGAATCATAATCCACAATATCATCCTCGGTAAGAGTAAAATGATGAGGAGTAACCTCAGCCGTAACAGCGATGCCTCTTTCTTTAGCCTGTTTTATAAGCTCAACACAGCCTTTTGTGCTCATATGACAAAGATGAAGCTTAGCGTTAACACTGCCAGCAAGAATAATATCTCTTGACACAATAACTTCCTCAGAGTCATTAGAAATTCCTTTAAGCCCAAGAAGAGAAGCTTTCTCCCCGGCGTTCATACAGCCCTTCCCAACAAGCTTCAAATCCTCACAATGAGAAAAAACAGGAAGATTAAACATACCGGCGTATTTAAGAGCTGTTTTCATAAGAGCGGCGTTCTCAACACTTCTTCCGTCCTCAGATACAGCGCAAATTCCAACTTCCGCCATTTTCCCAATATCGGCCAATTCCTGTCCTTCCTGTCCTTTTGTGATACTCCCGATAGGCAATATATTGACAACACTTTCTCTTTCAGCTTTCATATTGATATACTCAACAATAATCTCGTTGTCAATAACAGGATTTGTGTTAGGCATACAGCATATTGTAGTAAATCCGCCCATAGCGGCGCTTCTTGAGCCTGTTTTTATAGTTTCCTTTCTCTCGAATCCCGGCTCGCGCAAATGAACATGCAAATCTATAAGCCCAGGAACAACCCAAAGCCCCTCAGCGTCAATAATCTTTTCGACATCCGAAGAGATATTTTCCCCAACATCAGCAATTTTTCCATCGCAAAGCAAAACATCGCAAATTTTGTCAATAGAATTTGCCGGGTCAATAACCCGACCATTTTTAATAATAATATCCATAAACTATATACCGCCCCTTTCAGTTAAAAGTTTTAAAATAGCCATTCTGACAGCGACGCCGTTTTTAACCTGAATGTTAATAACAGAATGTTTTCCGTCAACAACCTCCGTACTAAATTCTATACCTCTGTTTACAGGTCCGGGATGCATAACAAGAACATCTTCTTTAGCGTATTTAAGAACATCACTGTTAATGCCAAAAAGACTGCTGTACTCTCTAAGACTTGGAAAAGGCATAGCCTTTTGTCTCTCAAACTGAATTCTAAGTCCCATAACAACATCAGCGTCACTAACAGCCTTAGGAATATCAGTAACAACATTAACCCCAAGAGATTTCATAGAATTTGAGACAAGAGTCGACGGTCCCGCCAAAGTAACTTTCGCTCCAAGCTTAGTAAGTCCAAAAACATTACTTCTAGCAACCCTGCTATGAACAATATCACCAAGAATAGTAACATTAAGCCCCTCAAACTTCTTTTTATAGTCAAGAATAGTAAACAAATCAAGCAAAGCCTGAGTAGGATGTTCATTTGTACCGTCTCCGGCGTTAACAACGGACGCCTTAACATTTTTAGCGAGAATATGAGCCGCGCCTGTCATGGAATGACGAATAATCATAACATTAATACCCATCTGGTCTAAATTAACACCCGTATCAATAAGATTTTCACCTTTATTAACACTGCTTGTAGCGACCCCCAAATCTTTCACAATAGCGCCAAGATAATCACCGGCAAGCATAAATGACATTTTAGTACGAGTGCTGTTTTCATAAAACAGAGTAACAACGCTGGCATTTTTAAGTTCATTCTTACGTTTTGAGGGATTATCAATTTTTTCTTTCATCGACTTAGCGGTCTCAAGAATAGTCATAATTTCATTTTCGTCCAAATCCCTCAATCCCAAAAGGTCTTTTCTGTTAAACATCACGGAATATCCTCACTTTCACGGCAATACTAATAAATTAAAAATTTAATCTTATCAATATAACCTCACAAATAATTTTATTTTACCCCATACAGTAAAAAAGACAATAAAAAGGGTGATACAGAAACACTCTTTCCATTGTCTTCACAAATATAAAAAATAGGGAATGGAGGAAAATAGTCATCATATAAAGCCAAGCAAACGGATTTAACAAAGCCAATATTCAACACAACAAAATCCTCCTTCCAACTCCACTACGTATTTCTAAAATTTTATCATTTTATGAAAGATTTGTCAACACATAAACTAAAACTTTTTCTAAGAACCTGTCTAAAACAAAATGGGGCTCCGCATTAAATTTTTTTAACTCAAAGACCACATATCATACCGGCCAAAGCCCCCCCCGCGATAAAAACAACGGGATGCAGTTTCTTAAACCTCAAAACTCCAATATAGGCAATAACAAAAAATATAACACTTTTCCAATTAATTAATCCAAGTAAACCCGAAATCGTAAACTTAAAGTTGTTAAAATTATCAGGATAAAAAAACGATATAATAATAATATCAGTCATAGCTCCAATAATAAGACCTGATGAGGCGGGACGAAGCGCTGAGAACACTTTCCCAACATATTTGTTTGTTTTAAACTTTTGAAGCGCCTTAGAAACAATCAAAATAATAATAACAGGAGGAATAACAATACTTATAGTCGCCACAGCGGCGCCAATAAAGCCTTCCGCCTTAAACCCCGAATAAGTCGACATATTGATTCCTATAGGTCCGGGAGTAGACTCAGAAACAGCAATCATATCAGTAAGCTCATCAACAGTAAACCAACCATAATTTACAGCTATTTCTTTAAGAAAAGGAATTGTGGCAAGTCCTCCCCCAACAGAAAAAAGACCTGTCTTAATAAACTCAATAAAAAGGTATAATAAATTCATTATCATTGAGATACCTCCCTGCCAAAAAACAGTCCAATAACTGCCACAGACGGAACAATGATAACAGGAGAAACCTCAAAAAAAGCTACCGCGGCAAAAGTACAAACAAGAATAGCAAATGTCAAAGCGTCTTTAACACTTTTCTTAATCATTCCGACAACAGTATTAATAACCAATGCGCAAACAGCTATTCTAATTCCCGAAAAGGCGTGCTGAACAAAATCAAGTTCCGCAAGTTTCTGCAAAAAAGCTGAAATCAAACAAATAATAACATAAGAAGGAAAAATAAGCCCCAATGTAGCAACAATTCCCCCAAAAACCCCCGAGACTTTCTGTCCGATAAACGTAGCGACATTCACAGCGATAACCCCGGGAGTACATTGACCAACAACATAATAATCCATAATTTCCTCATCCGAAACCCAACCTTTTCCCCTAACAACCTCTCTTTGTAAAATAGGCATCATAGAATAACCCCCGCCAAAAGTACAAACACCTATTTTCATAAAAGTAACAAAAAGTGTCAAAAGAATTCTAAACATATATACTCAAACTCCTTATAAAACGTTGATTATCGAACAAATCCACTAAGAGCCTGTCTAAAAACCATTAAAATATCCAAAAAAATGAAATCATTACGCTCCAAAATAATTTTATTTTCGCTGATTTTTTGTGTATATTTTGTTTTTAGACAGGCTTTTTTTTAATTTTAGACAGGTTCTAATAACCAAGTTCCTCACCAACAAGAATAACTTTAATTCTTCCTTTGGGTTTAGATTTTCTTGTAACAACAACTTGACAACAAATACAATCATCACTTTTACAATCATTACAAATTCCGGTTTTTCCGCAGGGAGTCTTTTTATCAAGTCTCAAAGCGTTAATAGCGGCAGCCTTATTATGAGCCCTTGAAACAGCTGATTCCTCATCCATTTCAAGTTTATTCATTCCGGCGGCAACAATAACGTTTTTAGGACCATAAATCATAGCGGCTACTCTGTTTCCTGTTCCATCAATATTAACAAGTTTTCCGTCAATAGTAAAAGCGTTTGTACTCATCAAATAAAAATCACTAAAAAAAGCTTTACGATAAATTTCATCAATCTCATCTTGATTTTCAGCTTTCGCTCTGTCAAGCAAATTATAATTTCCATCATACAAAGCGGAAATAAGTCCAAGCTCTTTAATACTTTCAGAGCCGCCCCAAGCCACTGTACTTTTCTCAGGAATAAGTTCAAGAGCCTTTTCCAACGCTTCTTTTTTACTTTGGCAATAAAAAGCCTCAATACCTCTTGTTTCCATTTCCTTAATAACTTTTTTAGCAATTAATTTATTATATTCTTCTCTTGGAGTCATAAAAATCACCTCAAATTTTATTTTTTAAATCAAACGCGAGACAACGGACAAAGCCCCTTACACACTAAGTTAAACTTATGGGCCACTATCCCATAAGTTTAACTTAGCGCTTATGGGTCAAAAGCCCTCGGTATTTTTAATAAAAGAATTTGTCTTTAATTTTTTAAAGAAATATATTTTTTAACAATATCCTCAAGAGTGTCTCTTTCTCTTGTCAAAACAACATCACCGTTTTCACGAATAAATACCTCAGCGGGTCTCAAACGATTATTATAATTAGAAGACATAGCGTGACCATAAGCTCCTGCGTCAAGAACGCCAATCAAATCACCCTCTTTAACATCAGGAAGAATTCTGTCTCTCGCGATAATATCACCGCTCTCACAAATATTACCCACAACAGTAACAGGTTCTTCTTTTTCAGATATAATATCAGATTTTCTATAAACCTCAATATCGTGATGAGAATCATACATAACAGGTCTGGCGATAACATTAAACCCAATATCAGTACCGGCGAATTTATTAGGACCATTATATTTTACAGCGTGAATCGTACCAAGAAGAAGACCACATTCAGCGGAGATATAACGACCAGGTTCAACTTTAAAAGTGATTTGTTTACCATATTCTTCAGTGAAATCTTCCAAAACTTTATTCAATTTCTCACCCAAATCCTTAATATCAAGTCTGGGCTGACCATCAAGTTTTTCATAAGGAATACCAAAACCCCCGCCAAGGTCCACAAACTCAAGGTCATCAAATTGCTTAGCGATTTCAAGAATAGCCTTAACCCCTTGAATATACTTATCCCCCTCCATAAAAAGAGAGCCAATATGTTGATTTAATCCAACAAACTTAAGATTATACTTTTTAATAATCTCCTTAAACTCAGGGATATATTCAGGATTGACAGCGAATTTAGTTTTCTTTCCAGCGGTAATAACCTTTTCATGGTGACCCGCGCCGATACCTCCATTAAAACGAGCGGCTATTTTTCCGCCGGGATTAAGTCTGCCATACTGTTCAAGCTGAGAAAGCGAGTCAACGCTCATCAAAACATTATGCTCAATAGCGAACCTCATTTCTTCCTCAGACACATTATTACTTATATAAAAAATCTGCTCAGGCTTAAAACCGGCTTTAAGTTCAGCGTAAATCTCACCGGGAGACATAGCGTCAACATTAAGACCCTCATCACAAACAATCTCAAGAAAAGCGAGATTACTATTCGCCTTAGCCGAATAATTAACGGAAAAATTAGGATACGACACAAGATTTTTAATATCACGGCATCTTTCCCGAAGAATACGTTCATTATAAACATACAGTGGACTGCCATATTTCTCAATCAAATCATAAGGGTCAACTCCCTGAAAGAAATTAACATCATCAGTAACTTTACTTTTCAACTTTTGCATAAATAAGCTCCTTTTCTTTAAAATAACATAATATTATGGGCTTTGCCTCATATACACTAACTTAACAAAACCTTGAGGTTTAGCCGAAAGAATAATAAATTTTCAAGCAAAAACTATTGTTTTTACTTATTAAAGTTTAGGGTCAAGCCCTTTTTAGAGGGCTTGCGAGGGTATGGGACAGCATCCCTTAGTTTTAACTTAACGCGTATGGGGCTTTGGCTTTGCCCGCACCCACTCGCTTTTTTTAAGAGAGCTTGGCATAATAATTCTTAATGTATTCAATTCTTGAGCACATATTTGATAGAATCAAATCCACAAGAGTTATCGCGGCCATAGCCTCAACAACAACAACAGCTCTTGCCACAACAATAGGGTCATGTCTTCCTTTTATTTGAATTTCAACATTTTGTCCGGAATTTGATATTGTCTTCTGAGGTCTGGCGATAGATGGGGTAGGTTTAAAAACCGCTCTAAAAACAATGTCTGAGCCATCAGATAATCCGCCAAGAACACCGCCCGAATTATTGGAGACCTTTTTAATTTTATTATCCTTATCAATAAACATCTGGTCATTATTTACTGAGCCTCTGACTTTTGAGGCCTCAAAACCAAGCCCAAACTCAATTCCCTTAACAGCGCCGATAGACAATACCGCTTTAGCCAAAGAAGAATCCAGCTTATCAAAAACAGGTTCTCCTATTCCGGCTTTAACGCCAAAAATTTCACATTGAACAATTCCGCCTACAGAATCTTTCTCAAGCATAGCGTCGTCAAGAATTTTCTCAGCTTCCGAAGCCGCTTTTAAATCAGGCATAACAAAAGGATTATCAAACCTCTCATTTATATTAAAATTATCATAATCAATTTCGATATTTCCGATAGCCCTTGTATAAGCGATAACCTCAATCCCCAAATACTCCAAAATTTTTCTCGCGACAGCCCCTGCCGCGACTCTGGCGGCCGTCTCTCTGCCTGAAGAACGACCTCCTCCCCTATAATCGCGAAAACCGTACTTTGACTCAAAACCAAAATCAGCATGTCCCGGTCTAAAAATTTTTGAGATTTCAGAATAATCCTTAGATTTTTGGTCTTTATTAAAAATAATCAAAGAAATAGGAGTTCCCGTTGTTTTTCCCTCAAAAACTCCCGATAAAATCTCAACCAAATCCCCTTCATTTCTTTGAGTGGTATATTTGTTTATACCGGGTTTTCTTCTGTCAAGGTCTTTTTGAATGTACTCCTCAGAAATCTCAATTCCCGCGGGACACCCGTCAATAACAACACCAATACCTTTTCCGTGAGACTCACCCCACGTTGAGATTTTAAATATACTTCCATATATTGAACCCGCCATAAATTCCTCCTCAGCATCATTAATACAACGTAAGTTTGACAAAAAATAACAGTAAAATCAGTGAAACGTAGTTTCACACAAAAGTTTTTGTAAAACTTTTTTAAAAAACTTGTAAAGTTTAAGATAAATCCTCAAAATTTTTATCGCTTTAAAAGTATTTTTTAAGGTTTAGACCCTTTTTGCGGCGGAAAAAGGCTCACGTTAATTACAGACATCTGTCAAACCCATGTTGATATATAAATTTTATATATATTATATATCATATAGCATTTGTTGGCAATATTTTTGTAAAAAAATAAGACAACTGTATAAAATCATCATTTTATACAGCCGTCTCGTTTCATCACCACAAGTGACATAATTCCTAAGCCTTAAACCCCCTTTTAGCGTCTGTCTCGACATATTCCGAGAGTTTTCCGCTTCTGTCATAAGTAAGTCCGGCATAAAGCTGCTGAGTATTTTCCATCAAAGGTGTTTTATCTTCTTCTTGATTCTCAATAGTTCTCCAACCGTCAAGAAGTTCATTAATAACCTTCTTAGCCTCTTCAGCGTGTTCACTTTTCTTACTAAATCTATAATAAGAAATTTGCTGACCGACATAATTGTATAAAGACATCAGATTTCTTGATATTTCAAGAGACATATCAAGAGAATTTTTCAAATCATCCAAAAAGTCTTTTGATTTATTCAAATTAAACTCAAACATTTTTTCATTATCAATACAGTCGGAAGCGTCCTCAATATATTTAATAATCAACTCATAGCTTATAATAACCAATTGTAACGGTGTAGCGTTAGCAATTCTTGCGACATAATCCTCTGTAGTAAGTTTTTCCATAAAAACCATTCCTTTACAAAATTTTAGTCAAAATCAAATGAAAGTCTAAGATTTTTTAGCCTCTCACTTTTACGGTGATACTCCCAATCAAGCTTTACAAATTTCTTCTCAATTTTTTTATACAAAAAAGCGGGATGTATGAGTGTTTTTTAAAAGCACTCATACATCCCGCCTCTACTGTTTAAAAACACTTTTTATAAATATCTAATAAAATGTTCCATCAAGTGCGTAACACAATTTATGTTATTAAAAATAATAATCACTAATTACTGAAGCAAATTAAGTAACTGATTAGGTCTCTGATTAGCCTGACCAAGCATAGCGATAGCAGCCTGAGTAATAACATTATCTTTAGTATACTCAGTCATTTCAGCAGCCATATCAGAATCCTCAACACGAGACAAAGAAGTCTCAGCGTTTTCAGAAGCTACTCCCAAAGAAGAACTTGTGTATTCAAGTCTGTTCTGAACAGCTCCAAGTCTTGAACGAAGCTCAGAAACATCATTAATAGCGCCGTCACAAACCTGCAAAGCGGTATAGGCACAGCTCTCAACAGAAGTAAATCCGCCTTTCTTTGTGGTGTCTGTAATAATAAGTCTCTTCTTGTCATCAGACATAGCGTAAAGTTTTGGGTCACTAGCGTTTGTACTCAAAGTATAAGTTTCTGAAGCCTGAACAAAATTTTCCGGCGTATTCAATGTCGGTGTTTCAAGTTCCATAAGAGACTCTTTATAAATTGTGGCGCCCTGCTCATTTGTTGTTGAAGTAACCGTAATAAGTTTTGGAAGAGTACCAGCCATATATTGTGGTGAGTTACCATTTGCGTTGTACAAATCAAGACCAACGTTCTTTTCAGGATTTCCTACCATAACCTTGAAATCATCTGTTACATCATTTCCGTCCTCATCTCTCAAATAAGTACCATCCCAGAAATACACACCTGTTCTTGTTATTTTTGTGTCTTCAGGCATTGTTGACTCACCTTTTTTATAAGTTGTGCTGACAACCTCTCCCTTATCAGGGTCATAACTTGAATATTTAATACGTTCCTCAGGAACATCTTTTCCTGAAGCAGCATCTTTTACAGTACCGCTCGGAACATTCTGGTCAATACCAATCTTAACAGCGGAAGTAGGCTTGCTCTTAAGCTGGCTTACACTTGTATAAGTACCTTTATCATCAGTATAAGCTCCAATTACATAAGGAGTAATTTCTTCCATATCGACGGAGAGAGTAAGACCAGAGTTAGGTCCAACTTGGAAAGTAAAGCTGCCGTATTTTCCGTCAAGAAGAGATTTAGTGTTAAACTGAATTTTCTTTGATGTATCAGTAATCTCATCAATAAGCTGGTCACACTCGTCTTGAATTTTCTGACGGTCATCAGTAGTCAAAGTATCATTAGCGCCCTGAATAGCGAGCTCTCTCATTCTTTGAAGCATATTCTGAACCTCAGACAAACCGCCCTCAGCTGTCTGAATAAGGCTGATAGCGTCATTACAGTTTCTGTCAGCCATTTTAAGACCTTTAACCTGAGTTTTCATTTTATTCGAGATAGCAAGACCTGCCGCGTCATCAGCGGCGGAGTTAATTCTCTTTCCTGTTGACAATTTTTTTGAGGCTTTATCTGTTTTTGAGTTAGCCTTATTTAAAGCGTTATTTGTTACCAAAGCTGGAATATTAGTGTTAATTACCATTTAAATCACCTTTCTTTTTATTATTATTTTTTTTAATTTTATCAACTTTATCAACGAAAGTCAAAACTTTTGAAACAACATCATAATAATCAGAATTTTCAAAATTTTTGTCTTTAGTTTTTTTATTATTTTCAACATCCATGTTTATGTTCACCAAATCCTTATACTATTATTTCGTACGAATTATCAAAAATCTTAACGTTTTTTTGTGAATTTTTTTCAAAAACTTTTTCATCAATGATTTTTTCAGGATTTTCCTGTCCAAACTTAACCTCTCGAACATTAAAACCCGAATCCTCAAGAGTTCTTATCAAATCGGATGAATATCCCGAAAGAGTTCTCGCAGCGTCACCATACTCAGAATTAATCTCAAGAGAAATATCTCTTTGACTCATATTCATATACACCTGAACAACGCCCAGATTTTCCGTCTCAAAGGACATAAAAGTTTTGTTATCTTGGTTTATTCCGTTTTCAGAAATAAACATATTAAGATTTATAATATTTCCTCCGCTCATACGAACAGGAAGCTGATAAAAACCACTTTCATTTTTATTAACAGCACTTTGAACAGAAAGAGCCTTTTTAATATTAGAAGCCTGTCTAAGAAGCAAATCAATCTCATCTGTCGGGGCTGTCTGAATAATAGCCTCAAAAGCGCCGTCAACTTCGTCAATAAGCTCATCAACAACCTCGTCAGGGGATTTTCCGTTTTTAAGGGCCTCAAGAGCGGAAGAAGATATTTTACTTCCAAAATCAATTTTGCTTTCTTTGACGTCTCTCTCAAACTTTTCAATATCCTTGCCTGTTTTATGCGGATTCTTAATAATGCCCGCGGCAATTCCAAAATTAGTCATAGTAACAGGCACATTATTTTTATTAAGCCAAGAAATAACATTTGATGGTGAATCACTTATTTGTCTAATCTGCTCCAAAGCCGCCTTAACAGTTTCTCTGTTAAAGTCAGCGTTGGTTTTGTTTAAAGCTTTACCGCTTCCTCTATCCGGCTTATTAAGACTTTTAAAGAATTTTTCAACCGTATCTGAAACAGGATTATTTCCGCTTTTAATAATATCTATAATTTTAGACGGCTCAGAACTTTTAACAATTTCCTCAAAAACCATATCAGTATAATCAGCTTGATTTTCAAGGGGAACAAAGTTTTTCCGCGAAACGTCAAAACTCTCATTTTCGTTCCCATTCCAATTTTTATTGTCAATTCCATTCACCCGGTTAAATTGATTAAATATCTTTTGATTTTGGCTGTACCTCTGATTTTGGTTTTGAGTTTGACTTTGACCGCTATTAAAATTATTTTGACTACTTTGACTATTTTCTTCGCTTTCGTTATTTTGTTTACTTGAGCCCATAGCTTTCTCAATAGAGGCTCTTATATTTTTTTCAGGAACAACCAACTCTTCTGTCAAGCCAAAACTATCATCAATCTTAACATTAAAGTCTCTTTTACTTTTAGCTTTCTCAAAAATCTTAGAAGCCTCCATAAGGTTTCCAAGTGTCAGTTCAACATTATTTTTAATCGCGGTGCCAATAGCGGCTCCACTATGTTTTGAAATCATATCAAGCATACGATAAACAGAGATAACGGCATCTTTTTCCACACGAGAAATCTCATTATTCTCAGATACTCTCAATATATTCTCAGCAATCTGTTCTTTTGAGTCCTGCGAATACTTTGAGTCAAATTTATCAATATATGAGATAACATCGTCAATATTCATATCAACAGGATTAAGTCCCTCTTTAATCATTTCAGCGGCAGCAAGCGGATGCAAATTATTATAAGTTTTAGCCACTTTAAAATTAATACTCTTAGCCTGAAGTATGTTGTTCTCAGTAATATCCATATCATTTAACGACAAAATTTTAGCGGCGTCAACATTTTCATCATTAACAGAAATGCCATTAATCTCAAGAACATGAGAGATTTGGTCAAAAACAGCGGCGAAAGTATCACCGAATTTTTGGCTTGGAACCGTAGCGAAAGTATCAAAAGTATCCATAATTTTATCAAAATTCGCTTTAACAGCCGAATCAATTCCGTCAATAGTAAAATCAGTCTTATGAGTTATAATATCACGATAGACATAGTTAGAATACTCAGGAGCGAGACTTTCAACTTTCTCAAAAAGTCTGCTCATTTTCTCAACATTTTCCGTAGAGGTCTCAGCGCCGGCTATTTTAAGATTACTCTTATAAACCTCTTTTTCCAGTTCTCTAAGTTGTTCAACAGCCTCTTTAACAGGCATAACGTTTATATCAATACCCTTTCCGGCAAGTCTCAAAGAAGCCTCTGTAGTAAGTTTCAGTTGAATTTCCGCAAGCTGTCTTTTCGCGGTAATAACCTCAGGAGAGACCTCAGAATTTTCACCATAATGACTCTTAGTACTTTCAGGTATTTTTTTATAAATCTCCTTATTTTCAAGATTATCTCTGTTATCTGTATTTTTATCAGCCTTTAAAGTTTTTTGAGAATTAACATTATAATCTCTCGAAGGAACTTTTGAAATATTCTCATCAAAGCTCAAATCCTCGGTCTCAACTCTTTTTAACGTCTCCTCCTTAAGGTTTTCAAGGCTTAAAACTTCTTTTTTATCTATAACTGTTTTAATAATGTTAGCATTAATTTTAGGAATAACTTTAATAATTTCCTTATAATCCTCAAATAATACTTGCGGCGCCTTTTGCGCAATATCGTTTTTAGGTTCAAACAAAACCGCTTCATCAGCCTTTTTATCCAGCTTAATATTCTCAGCGGCGTCAAGCATAACATTATCCAAATCAACTTTATTTTGGATATCCCTCAGAAAATCAAATTTACTGATATTTTCTTTAGTAATAGGAACCTCATTCTCAATAAACAGTTTCGCAATCTCAATATTTTCCTTAGAAATTTGAATATTTTCTCTCTCAAAAAACCTCAAAACCGCCTTCTCAAGCTGTTTCCATTGAGCGTCAGACATTTCTTTAGGAGCACTGTTATCATTTTTAAACATATACTCAGCTATATAAACATTTTGAACAGTCAACGGCTTATCTTCCTTAATAACATTTAAAATAGCTTTATCTGACAAATCAGAAATATTTTCCGCCTTAACATATGTTTTAACAACAGCCTCAATATTTTTTTCATTAAGAGGTATATCAGCTTTAATTATATTTTTAACAACAGCCTCAAGTTCCTCATCAGAAATTTTATATTTATCTTGTATTTTTTTAATATCAACCTTTAATTCAGAACTTTCTTTTACATTTCCCTCTTTAATCTCAGATTCTGAAACTTTCAGTCTTTCAACCTTTTCTGAATTCTCTGTTTTTGGTCTTTCCGGTCTTTCCACTTTTTCGGAATTCTCTGTTTTTGG
>CATJCJ010000381.1 GCA_949738935.1 uncultured Eubacteriales bacterium
GTTCGGGGTACTCCCCGACAAGATTTGCATTTCGTGCCCACGAAATGCGTATCTTGCGGCGTTCCATAGAACGCCCTCTCCCCAAAGGAAAGGAGATTCAGATGGCAAGACCGAAAGGCGAAAATGTGATACGGAAGCATTTCAAGCTGACAGAAGAAACAGCAAAACTGTTAGCAGAACGCTCCAGAGTAGAAAATATGAATGAATCAGAATACATCCGATATCTGCTTCTGAACCAATCAGAGAATCCAAGAAGCAGGGAGCTGGAAGTAGAAGTAATGCGTCTGCGGAATGAGATAAATAAGATTGGTATTAATGTGAACCAGATTGTAAAAAACAATAATTCTTATATATATAGTATGAGTGATAAGAAAGAGCTATTGTTAAAAATGGATTCGATTAGGGATATATTAAGTCGGTTGATGCAGTAATAAGATGTTCTAACCAATTTGGCGTAATAACGAAGTATTTATTATAATGATGATTTGCAGTGTAAAGAGGCATTATTTAGTATTTCTGGAAATATTATGTAGATTTGTGTATAATGTAAATATAGTTCTATATATACTATATTGTTTTGGTGGAGGTTTATTATGGATAATAATTATGAATTAATTGAAGTTATACACACGTCTAATAAAAATGAAACAATCGTATTAAAAGTTAAAGAAAACAATAGATTTGAGAGTGATAAAGTATACGCTTTAAAATTGGTAGGTTCTTTAGATAATAGGTTACAAAAGCTTATTTTTAAGCGTGAAATTGAAGCATTGAGGAAATTAAATGCATGCGAAAATATTGTAAAAATAAGAGACCATAAGCTGAATGTAGAGTTTAATAATAAGAAGAATTGGGGTGAGATTCTTCTCGATTATGTGTATGGAGATAATCTTGATAATATAAATTTGAACGGACTCCCTCAAATCAAGCGATATGAGATATGTTTAAAAATTTTAAAAGCTGTGGAAGACGCACATAATTATGGTGTTTTACATAGAGATATTAAACCGTCCAATATAATGTATGATGAAGAAACAGATGAAGTCACAATAATAGATTTTGGCACCAGCAAGATTAAGTCATGTATAGAAGAAGAGACAACGTTACCCTTTTTTTCTACTAATTATTCAGCACCTGAAATTGTAAAAGGTAGTAGTTCTACAGAAGCAAGTGATATTTACTCTTTGGGAGCAGTGATATTTAAGATTTTATTTGGAATCACGCCGCAAGGAACTAATATGATCAATACAACGCTTGAAGAAATGGAAATCCAGCAGGAATTGCAGGATTTGATTTCTAATATGGTTGCAGAAAGCGTAGAAGAAAGAATACAAGATGTCGGGGAGGTAATAGAAAGATTTGAAAAAATAATGGGAGCTAATATCCCTGTCAGTGAAAATTATCTATGTACTATTGACAGTGAAAAGCTTTTATTATTAAAGAAAAAGATGTTAATTGAAAATGATGCGACTATGTCTATTTTAGTCAATTCTTGGCTTGCGAAGCAGTTTAGAAACTGTACGGCTTTTTTGGATAAAAAATCTCAAAATTATATTTTTACCGGGAAAAAGGTTGTTATAGAATGTTCATACGATAGCGTGGAAGAGATTTTTAGGGTGGTAAAAATTTCTGCTGTTTCTTTGGATCGCAAATTGAGTAACGAGAAGAGGGGATTCTTCGTAAAAGGAAAACTTAAATTTTATGATAGTGCGCGTAGAAATAGTAGAATTACTGAAGGATATAATGATAATGCAAAATTAATTGTCAGTTTTAATAATAATTCTGCAAATACTCAGGATATACAGCGCCAAGCACAGTTGTTTGATGATTTGTTTGGAAAATGGCAGGAAGGGATAGATGAAACGATTGAAAATGAAAAGAAAAAAACCGGGTATATAACATATTCAAGTTACGAATTTTCTGAAAATCAATTGCTATTAACAATGGAAGAGTACAAAAATGGAAATATTGATGACTTGACTAATGAAACTCAATATATAATTGAAGAAATAGGTAATCGTGGCAAGGCATTTTATTATGATGTTGGTAGCTTTAATAGTATTATTTATGAAGATGATGATGCTATCTTTGTAATTGATTTATGTAAAGATATAAAGTTGGCTAAAGTTAAGGCATTGCTTTTGAGAAAAAGGCCAATAATGGAAAATTTTAGAGCCAAGTTAAGTGCATATAAGAGACAGTCATATGCCATAAGAGCGTTACATGATGATAACTATTCGGCCAGAAATTTAAAAGATATATTACTTAATTTAGAAAAACCAACATTGACACCTACATTAGACAACATTGTTTTTAGTTCGGGAGATTTTAATCCATCTCAAAAAGAGGCTATACGAAAGGCATTGTATTCGGATAGTTTAAGTTTAATTCAGGGTCCGCCTGGTACAGGAAAAACTAAAGTAATAAAAGAAATAATCAGACAAATTATGAATCGTATTGACAGGATTGATGAAATGTCTAGGATATTAATTGTGTCACAATCACATACCGCTGTAGATAATATTTTGGAAGATTTAATTTGTTTAGATGGAAAACAAATAGATATTATTAGGATTGGCAGGGAAGATGATATTTCGCAGAAAGTGTATGACAATTGTGCAATGGAAGCTATAAGAAAAAATATGTTTCTAAATATCCAAGATAAATCTGATGGATATATTCAAGAAAAAGATTTGTTATATGCTGAAATAGAGGATGTTCAAGAGGTAGAGCGATGGAAAAGAATTAAGGAGATACAAAGCGATTGGATTAATAGATGTAGTAGTTTAGAAACATTAGATTATCAGGTCATAAAATGTGCAACTATTATTGCCGGTACCTGTGTTGGTTTTTTATCTAATGATTTTGTGAAAGATTTGAATTTTGATTATGTGATAATTGATGAGGCGGCAAAAGCCACAACACCGGAATTATTGGTTTCAATAATTAAAGCCAAAAAGATAGTTTTAGTTGGCGATCAAAATCAGCTTCCAGCATATGCTGATAGAGAATTATCGCCAATTATTGCTGACTTGACGAAAAATCCACAGTATAGGTTGTTTGATATATTGTTTGAAACATTACCGTCAACTCATAAACAAGTACTTACAGAACAGTATAGAATGAAAAGAAATATTGGAGATTTAATAAGTCAGGTTTTCTATAACAACTTGATTTCTTCGCCGATTCCGGATAGTGAAAGAGAACATGGGATTAAAATGTTTGAAGGAAAATCAATTGTATGGATTAATACAGCTAACATGAAAGATAACGGCGAAAGCAATAAAAAAGGAGGCTCATACTGTAATCATGCAGAAAATGCCATTATTAAGAAACTTATTTTAAAGTTTAAAAAAGAAGGAATTTTATCTTCTTTGAATATGGGCATTATTACTGGCTATCGGGGGCAGAAAGAATTGGT
The DNA here is from genome assembly GCA_949738935.1 of uncultured Eubacteriales bacterium. GTDB lineage: Bacteria > Bacillota > Clostridia > Lachnospirales > CAG-274 > MGBC114079. Next base: position 3,422 of record CATJCJ010000381.1, read on the forward strand.
TATTAAAACTATTAAGAATAATGGTTTTGATAAAATAGCAAAAGTGATAGACATTAATACTCTTGATGCATTTCAGGGAAGGGAAAATGATGTCATAATTTACAGTACTGTAAGGACACAAAGAACGATAGGATTTCAAAAAGAGAAAGAGAGGGTAAATGTTGCCTTCTCCAGAGCAAAGAAGTTATTGATAATATGCGGCAACATGAATTTCTTTTATCATTTTGATGATCCTGATAATAAATTTATTGAAATTATTGATTATATTACAGAGCACGATGATGAATGTCAGATAATTCCGGGAGAGAGGTTATAATGGAGCAATTAATTGATTTTTATGCAAAGAAAATGGTAAGGCAAAATGAAGGGTACAGATTTATAAAAAGAGAATTTGTTTTTGTTCCAATTATTCAGGTGTATTTATCTGTAACGAAAAGGGACTATTTTAGTCTGCCTTTGCTGGATGAAATTGTTTTACGTCTTTTAAATGAGAATGTTCATGATGTAACGGAACTATCAAAAATCTTAGGAATTGAAAGAAATATACTTGAAGTAACATTGGCTGACTTGTATGTGAAGGACTTGATTTATTGCGCGGCAGATAAGTGTACTCTTGTTCCGAAGGGCAGGGCTGCCCTGAATGAATTAAGTATAATGAAAAGAACTAAAGAATGTTTGAAGAATATTTATTTGGATCCGATAAATGAAACTGTTTTAACGCAATATGTACACTTATCATTTATTGAGAAAACAAATAATGATGACAGAAAACTGGACGCTGATTTTGACAGTGAGGATATTACTGTTTTTAAAAAGAATATTGAAAATATACGCCAGTTGTTTATTGAAGAAGAAATGTCTCTATATAATGATAAGACCAAAGCGCAGCCTTCTGAATTACTTAGCATTGACGAAATTGAAAATGTATATCCCAAATTTGTGAAAATTCCTTTTCATATTTTTGTAAGTGAGAGTGGATATGACATTGATATTGCAGCCGATGAAAAAAAGACTGAAAGTTTATTGGAGCAGTATAAGGCAGAAATTATTTCTCAGATTAGAAATCATAAATTATTGAAAAATGTGTTTACAAAGTACGCTTTAAAAAGCCGATATGAAGAGAAGATGTATAATCCAGATGATGAATTGCTGGATTTATCCAAGAAGTATTATAAATTAAGAAAAGAGAGCAATGAAAAAGAAGAACTGAGAAAAGAAATTGAAAAACATATTTTTTCAGATAGAAAATTGTTTGATAATGAATTTGAGTATTTCTTCTCCTTTATTTGCAGAGAAGCAGAAAGTTTTGTAATTAATGTAGATTGTTTGGATGATTGGTGCTTTAATAATGATTTTTTTGTATCTATTCTTTCGAGAATAGGAGCAAAAAGGATAAAAGCGATCAATTACTCGTTTGTGCGTAATTTCGAAACGTGTGTTCGCAATATTAATAGAACAATTCAAAAGAAAAAGAGCGAATTTAAGGCTGTAGAGGGTTTGCCATATATGTCAATTGTAATAGACGATAAGTGGAAAATATTGATTGTTCCAGAGGATATTACGATAATTGATGATAGAACTCATATATATAGACATTCTTTTTATTTTTGCCATGCAAAATATAAATGAGTAGTTTATAATTGCATATATTTTGACCAAAAATGAAATGATTAAAGAGGAGAAAATTATCGCAATCACCAAACTATCCTGCATTCACCAGACAGGAAAACGCTACATGGCAATGCACCTTGCAAACGCCATTTCCTACATTACAGACGAAGAGAAAACGCAGAGAGGCTTGCTGATGGGAAGCCATAACTGCAACGTAGATTCAGCATTACAGGAAATGCTCGAAACAAAGCGGCACTACGGGAAGATGGATAAGCGTCAGGGCTACCACTTCATCATATCCTTCAAAAAGCAGGAAGTGAGGCCGGAAACTGCCATGGAGATCACGCAGAAGTTTGTGGAAAAATATTTCGGCGACGATTTCCAGTGTTTGTATGCCACCCATGACAACACAGACCATGTACATTCCCATATCCTTTTCAACAGCGTTTCATGGCGTACCGGGAAAAAGTACCGCTACGAAAAAGGGGATTGGGCGAAAGAAATCCAGCCGATTGTCAATGAACTCTGCAAGGAGTACGGCCTTTCCATACAGGATATTGAAATCGGCACAAAGGAAAAAGAACCCAAGAAATGGGATAAAACAAAACAGGGTATTTTCAGATGGAATCGCCAGATCAGGTTGGATGTGGAGGATTCCATTTCTTTTGCCAACAGTTATGAAGATTTTTTGAA
>CATJCJ010000382.1 GCA_949738935.1 uncultured Eubacteriales bacterium
CTAAGCTCTGTCATTGCCAGACTGTCGAAAGAGGACAAGGAATACAAAGCCCTGCAAGAAAAGATTGAGGATATCTATGAGAAGTATCCCAAGGTTTTAGCCGTATTTGACAGCGAAACGGAAAGCGAACTGACCGAAAAAGAATGTGCGGCTCTCATTGAGGTAATGGAGCTGAAGAACAAGCTCACGGACATGGAGATGCAGGCGGTTTATTTCCGTGGCTGCTATGACAGCGTTGGGTATCTGAAAAAAGCAGGAATTTTATGACGGACTGACCGAGAAAAAGGACGGCGTTGGCGTGAAGCTGATGTCGTCTTTTACATAGCCGAGCAAAGGTGAAATATTTTTCAGAAGTTGCAAAATAGCTCAATTGCTTGATAAATATTAAATTGGGCTATATAATAGAGTTCAGATTTTAAGTTGCAAGGAGAAACGATAATGGAGTTAAACACATTTTTTACTACAGTCATTCTTACATCAGCAGTATTTGCTGCACTTGTTACATCAATAGCCAATATAATTATTTCGTTGATGAATAATCATCGACTAAAAAAAATAGAAAAGCAAAAGCAGATGAATGAAATTGATAAGTATAGATATAGTAGACTATATGAATTAGTATTAAATTGGCATAAATATGATTCTGCCCAAAGAGGAGAAACTGCCGAAGAAATAGCTTTTTATAGATTGCTTAATTTGTTTATGGACGATTCTGGGCGTTATGAAATAGCAAAACCTTTGTTAGACAAATGCTATATTGAAGAATTAGAAGTAAAAAAAGCAGAAGGCGAAAAATTACTGAATGATTTAGTTGGAGCTGAAGCACCAGATGGAACACACTCAGAGGAGTTTCCTGCCATTAAACGAAAGTATTTTGACATTGCAAAAGAATTCTCAAAAATGTTGAAAACGGCAATCAATTGTCAACTTGAGGAATTATTAAGTAAAAGCAACTAAGACAATTTTAGAATAGATACTTATATTACATAGCCGAGAGGTTTTCTTTACCGAAAGCCCCTCGGCTAAATTCATTTCTGGAGGTGATTTTATTTGTATGGGAAGTAACCGCTATGTGCAGTTTGACCCCGCCGTGATTGAGCAGGCACGGCAAATCGACCTGCTCTCCTACCTGCAACGGTATGAGCCGAGCAACCTAAAGCGTGTGGCAGGCAA
>CATJCJ010000383.1 GCA_949738935.1 uncultured Eubacteriales bacterium
ACATAAAGGTTATTACATCAATAATTAATATATATATAGCAAGTATACCGTTTAAGTTTTTATTTAATAAAACAGTTATTGATGATATAAGTCCTAAAATAAGAGTTATATAGGAAAAATATCTGATTATTATTCCAATAAGATTTGGTCTATCTGGGGGTTTTTGAATGTTTTGCTTTTGATTAAGTTCTTGAACTTTCTTCTTTTTTTCTATGATGTTAAACACTGTGAGCAAAACAAAAAGAGAAATAATCATAACCATAAGTATAACAATAATAGGCATTTTACTAACCTCCTTTAAAATTATTTTTATTAATAGATAGAATTATACCATAAAGTGGCAAAATACGCTATAAAAATTTTAAATTTTGTGGGAAGGTATGCGGGAAGAGGGTGAGGAAATGGAAAGAGAGCGGACAACAATCCGCCTGCCCGCTGAGTTGAAAGAACGGTTACAGCGGGAGGCGGATAGGTGGGTTAGTGTCGGGTCGGGTCGTCGGAACGACCGACAAGGTAGTCAAGGGAAACGTTGAAGTAGTCGGCAAGTTTTAATAATACAGGTAATGTAGGTTGTTGTTCCCCTTTTTCATAACGCTGATAATTTCTTACAGTTACGCCTGACGCATTTGCAATATCTTTTTGCAATAAGTTTTTTTCTTTTTTTAATTCTAAAATACGGGTTTGAAACTCCATCTTATCAACTCCTAAAATTTTTTTATAAAATATAGTTGACAAGACGAAAACGTCGTGTTATTATTATAGCATAACAAGACGAAAACGTCGTGTTAAATTAAAAGGTGGTAGGTGATTGTGAATACTAAATTAAAAAATGTACGACAAAAAAATGGTTTAACGCAAGAGGAGCTTGCAAAAAAAGCTAATATAACAACAAGAAGCTATCAAAGAATAGAAAAGGGTGTGCAAGACCCTAAAACTACAACAGCAATGCTGATAGCCCAAGCATTACAAACAACCGTGGAGGAACTGTTTCCCATCTCACAAAGAAACAGTTCCGACACTAACCTAAGTAAAGAGTAACACAAAAGGATAAATTAGGCAAGAAAAATAAACGGCGGTGTAAGGGGTGAGGAAATGGAAATAAAAATTAAAATAACGGCGGAAGAAATGGCTGAACTTATACATAAAATACAAATTCAGCCATCAATATTAGAAAAGTGTACTGAGGAAATTGCAAAGAATATTATGTCATCAATGGCTAAATTTTAGGAATTAAGCCAGTTATGATATTTTTCAAGCATTAAAATTGTAAATTTTTGATTTTCTGCAAGTAAGAGTCATTTACAAGTTTTAAGAAGTCTTCAAAATCTTTCATTATTTACATCACCTTTCATAATATGTAGCCAATGTTTTGGACAGAAAATTCGGCAGATTAAAATAAGTCGCTGTGGGTTCCGGTTCTGGTTAATATTAGGGTTAGTGTATTATGCTCAACTTTGTATATGAGTAACCAGTCAGGGGTAATATGGCATTCCTTGTGTCCCTCATAATTGCCAAACAAATTATGCTCTTTATATTTTGCGGGAAGCGGCTGCTCATTACATAAAAGTGTTAACACATCTTGCAGTAGCTGCGGATTATATCCGCGCTTAATAATGGTTTTGTAATCTTTTCTGAATTTAGTTGAGTATCTTATGTTAAGCATTTAAGTCCTCCATTAGTTCTTCAACACTGTGAAATGGTTTGCTGAGATTTTTTCCATTATTCACATCATTAATGGCGGCAAGTGTTTCAGCATTAGGAACATCAAGAGAAATCTCAAATGGTATTTTTTGCTGACGAACCATTGTTTTAGCAAATATGTTAACCGCGGTGGACATATTTAAACCAAGTTCATTACAAAGGCGGTCAAATTGCTGCTTTAGAGTTTCATCCATTCGTATATTAATATTTGTTTGAGCCATATACAGCACCTCACTTATATTTGATGTAAATATTGTATCAAAATTTATTTACAACGTCAATAAATTTATTAAAAATGCAGGTGGTAAAAAAACCAAGGGGCGAGGTTAGCGGCGTGTGGGGTCGTCGGATAAGCCAAGTAAATAATCGGCTGAAACGTTGAAATAATTACATAGTTTGATAATTATATCAGAGGTTGGTTTACGTGTTCCATATTCATATCTTTGGTATCCAACAGAAGTTGAAGATTCATTAACAGATTGTTTAACTTGGGATGTAAATATTTCCGTTACTTTATCCACATTTATTTGGGAAGAAATAACTGTATTAAAATAACCTATAATAAGTATTAAAACTAGCTTTTTGAAGATTGTGGAATAAAGTTAAAAACGTTGCATTTAAAGTTGGTTCATATTCTTTTGATGCAATAACAAAAATTTCGGCAGGCATTATTGATAAGGATGTTTTATTATGTATTAGCATAAATCAGAAGAATTAAAATTATTATACGATGGGAAAGTATGAAACCGAAAGAGAGCGCAAGCCGGAAGGAGATGATAATTTGACGGTATTGACAATAATTTTATCAATAGCCCTAATTGGAAGTTTAGTAAAACAATTTTTATATCGTTCTGCGCTTATAGGAGTTTTATATTATGTCTTGGATAAACATAAAATTGAGCTTAGCGAAGAAAAAGTGAAAGAACTTCAGATTTATGCTGGGACAAGATTAGTCAAAGAGTTCTTTCACTTGAAATAATTATTTTAGTTGCTCTTTTAAAAGCTGACTGATTATATTAACGGCAATTTTAGTTAAGATGTCAAAAGAATGTGAACCTATTTTTAAAGCGATGTTTTTAGTTTTGGACCATGTATTATTATTTTTTATGTTTTCTAAAAATTCATGTCCTGAATAAGTTAAATCGCCTACAGTTGTAAAATGGTAGTCGCCATCAGTGATGTCATTAAAATTAATATATCCGCCCTCATATAATCGCATACAGCAATAGTAAATTTCTTTTAAACCGTATTGTGGCAGCATTTTAGAAAAATCATTTATTTCTAATTCCATGGGTTCAGGATATTCTTCTATAGAAATAAGAATTTCTCTAACGCAGTCGAGGTTTAATTTCATTTATTTCACTACCTTTTAAAAATATTCCGATAGGGTAATATCGGTAAAATAATTATATCAAAAAATAGAAAAAAATGGAAGAATAAAAATTGTTGGTGGTAGGAAAGCTTGAAGACGAAAGAGAGGGACGAGGAGGAAGTAACGGCGGTGAGAGCATGAAACTGTGAGGGGGGTAAAGGAATGGAAAGAGAGCGGATGGAAATCCGTCTGCTAGATGAGGCGAAAATATTTATAAGATTTTTGAAGAATCTTAATGAAAAAGAGCAAATAGGCTTGAATTTAACTATAGAGGGCTTGAGGTTATTAGCGGGAAAACAAAAAAAAGCGGCAAAAACCGCTAGTCATTGTTTGTTTCTTCCTGAACCTCTTTAACGGATTTATGAAGAAATTCCATAAGGTCAGTTCTCATATTTTTAGGAAGGGAAAGATAATTGTCAAGTATTTTCTTTTCAAGAGCAGTCATATTAAATTCACTGGCTAGTTGGTCGATTATTTCGGGTTCGCCTGTTTCACGCCCGAGCAGGTAGTCAGTGGTGACGTGATAGAAGTCGGCGAGCTTTGAAAGAGTAGCAGTACTTACATCTCTTGTTCCATTTTCATATTTTTGATATGCGGAAAGGCTTATACCTATTGCTTCAGCAACTTCTTTCATAGTTAATTTATAAAGTTTTCTAATTTTTGATAATTGTTCAGAAATCATAGGACATACCTCCTTTTGTAAAAGTATATTCCAAAATGGATAAAATGTCAAGTTCGAAAATAGATTTATATACAATATGGCATATTATATAAATTTAGGTTATCCGTTTTGTGCAAATTTATTTACTAAAACACTTGACTTATTATCCTAAATGGATTATTATATAAACATAAGAAATCCAAAACGGATAAATCTTAAATAGGACGGCAAGTGTCAGAAAGGAGAGCAAAATGGACGAAATGACGGATTTACAATTTAAAACACTAATTAACGCAATTCTTCAAATCATAAAAGACAATGATACAAAAGAAGAAATGATTAAAAAAATAGAAGCCTTAGTCAATAAAAACTAAGACTTCAACCAAGAAAATCAAAAGCAGTGGTGACTTGCCCACCGTTTGCGATTGATAAAGTAATTGTAACAGACTATCACTTAAAAGGCAAGAAAAAATTTAAAATAGAAGGTGAGATAATGAAGTTAAATCTCGATTGTGTAAGAGATATTCTTATTTCTATTGAAGAATATCCCGAACCTATGAAACTATACATAAATGATTTTGCTAAAAGACTTCCTAAATACAGTTTAAAGGAAATTTATTACTGTTGTTTACGATTATATGAGGGCGGGTATATCAATTCCAATTCTGAAGGTTTTATTAATAGTGAATATCATACTACAACCATAGGTGATTTGACATTCTTTGGACATGAATTTTTAGCTAATATTAAGAATGATACTATTTGGAATAAAGTTAAAAACGTTGCATTTAAAGTTGGTTCATATTCTTTTGATGCAATAACAAAAATTTCGGCAGGCATTATTGATAAGGATATTTTATCATGTATTAGCATAAATCAGAAGAATTAAAGTTATTATACGATGGGAAAGTATGAAGCCGAAAGAGAGCGCAAAGGAGGAAGTAACAGTGATGTGAGGAAGAGGGAAGAGTTATAGGGACTCTAACTAATTAAAGTATAGGACAAATTGTAAAAAAATAAGATTTACAGAGGTGATTTTATGGCAAATAAAGATATTATTGTGACTTTCGCACCCTATACTG
>CATJCJ010000384.1 GCA_949738935.1 uncultured Eubacteriales bacterium
ATTCCACAAGGAGTATGGGATAGAAACGATTATCCATTTGAGAAATTTTTTCAAGAAAATGTTGACAAGTCTATTTTAGATTGGAAACCTAATGGGTCAAATCCCAGTATGACCGACTCATCGGTGCAAAGCAGATTTAATTCCACATTAGGACAAAATTCAATAATTGTTCCGCCCGCACTGGAAGAAAAATTGAAAAATAATCCAGCATTGGCAGATAAAATTATGAGAAATATAGATTATCTTTTTGCTTGGAACGGTTATCCCTCCATACCTGACGGAAATCATTCCGCTTTAATTGTTTTGGACGAAAATGGAGAAGTTGTACGTTGGAGATTGACAAGCGGCGGAGGTCTTGTTGGGCCAACAGAGGAAGAACAGCGTCAATTTGAAACTGAGCAGAAAAAGAAAGCTGAAAAAAAGGCTGAATATATACATGTTTTAGAAGAAAGTGCTATAAAAAGAGCAGAAATACAGCATAATCAGTATCAAAAAAACTTGCGGAAAATAAGTGCTAATAAGTCGTTGGCAGCAGATTATGAAAAAAATACTATGCCCTATAATTTACCGATTGATTTGCTTATAGCAAGCAATAAATTAATCTAATATATTTTGTTCCGCTCTTGATGGAGAGCGGAACGATTTCTGAATGAAATTGTAAGCCGGTGAAAGGGGAAATAAACTATGGATTTAGGTTTATCTAACATAACAAATATGTATTATCAAAGGTATGTTAATCAACAAAATAAAACAATAAGTCAAAACAGCAACATTGATTTCAGCAATACGTTATCTGCAAAAAAAGCTGAAAATATGAGTATGGCACAGGCGATAGAAGAAACAGTTACATCAAAGATAGACGCATATCAAAAGTACCTTGAACATAAGTATGGCAATGTAAGAATAGAGAATGTAGGAAAAGACAACAAAAGCCTTGATAAAATAGCTAAAACAATGAGAGGTAATGATGTTATTATTGCTCCGAATATCTTTGAAGAAATGTCAGACAACCCACAAAAGGCAGCTTACTATGAGGGAAAAATAGATGATTTCTTCAATGCTACACCAATGTTAAAAGCACAATTCGCGGCAAAAGGTCTTGATTATCAGCCGTGCGGTGTAGTTGTTCATGAAGATGGAAGTGTTACTTATATCGGCGGCTGTGCGGATTCTCCGGAGCGTGCAGCCGAGGTAAATAAAATCAATAAAGATAAGATGGAAAAGAAAGCGAAACAGCAAAAAGAATATCTTGAGCACATATCTGAAACTGCTGCCAAACACAGACAGGATATGAATATTTATAGTATGCGCAGGAGTAGGATGGAGTTTATTGATAACCATAGTTTAAATTTATTTTATATAAAATAAATATGGAAATTGGTTTCTGAATGAAGTCGCAAGGTATGAAAGGGGAAGTAAATTATGAATTTAGGTTTATTTAACATAGCAAATATGTATTATCAAAGATATGCTAATCAGCAGAACAAGGCAGTAAATCGAAACAACAGTATTGACTTCAGCAGTACATTATCCGCAAAAAAAGCTGAAAATATGAATATGGCAAAGGCAACAGGAGAAACAGGTACATCAAAAATAGACACATATACAGAGTATTTAAAATCAAGATTTGGTAATGTTATGATTCAAGATGTTGGTAAAGACCAAAGAAGTATGGACGCATTAGGAGCAAATACATCTGGGTATAATAATGTTGTAATTGCGCCGAATATTTTGGGAAAAATGGCAAATGACCCAAGAAAGGCAGCCTATTATGAAAATAAAATTCAAATGGGACTTGATGATTTTCCGAAATGTCAGGCACAGTTGTCAGCAATGGGACACGAGATATATTCTTATGGTGTGGTCGTTCATTCAGACGGTACTGTATATACTTATGTATGCGGTGATTTAAAGCCAGAGGTAAGAGCAAAAATTGAAGCTAAAATTAAAGCGGAAGATGAGGCAAAGGCAAAGAAAAAGGAACAATATAGAAAACTTAGTGAAGAAGCGGTGGAAAAACGCAGAACAGAAATAAAAATTTTAGGCGAAAAGCAGACTATGAAAGAATCTGTCAAGAGTCAAATAATAGACTCAAAAGTATCTACACATGTTTTTACTTCTGTTGTTACAGCTCATGATAAAAACTTTATGTATATTTAATAAATTTGTAAAAAAACTGTATATTTGTTATTAATTTTTCGGTGGGGTCGATATATATAATAAGAGTATTTATGCTCAAATCAAATAATATACTTTATTTTTTTAAGGAGGGCTGAATATGTCAAGAATTAATACAGATTACAGTTATTTATTTGAATTGATGTTTGGTGTAAAAAACAGTAATTCAAGCGGAGGAATATTAAATTCTTTTAAAGTATCCGATATATCAAGCAGTTCAGTTCAAGCCCAGCTGAGAGCAGCGGGAATTGATACAAACAGCAAGCAGTACAAAGCTGTTATCAGTGAAATGATGAAATCAGCGGGAGAGTCTGCCGGCGCAATGTTTACAAATGTCCAGGCGATTAAAAATCTAATGAAAAATTATAATTCAGATGGAGATTTTACAGCAGGTGGGCTTGTAGTGCCGGGAATGTTGGTGAATGGTATACCCGAATCAGAACGTCACCAGATTATAAGCATTTCAGAGGACGCAAGACAAAAAATGTTTGAAAATTGTAAAAGAGAATTTATTGCCGAAAATGGCGTGCACAACGGAGATACAACAAAAAGGTCAGATGTCTACCGTGCGTTTCAGCTTAGTATTAAAAAAGAGGACAGATTAAAAGGCACATGGACTTTAGGGCAATATGAAAGAGCTTATAATCAAGCGTTTTATGACGCTGTGAAAGCTGCTGACCCTGATTGGGAGATTTGCAAACCTTTTAACAGAAGTGTTTTAGACAGTGTAACTAGGGAAGCTGTTGATAGCGCGCTTGTAAAGCAAGGAAACAGGCTTGTTCTTCCGAGAAAATCTTTTGATACAAGTATATAAGGCGAAATGTGATATGTTTAGTGTTTGAAATAGTAGTGGTACAGATGATTTTTGAGGCATTATTTTAGTTGTTGTTTCTAAGAGCCTGTCTAAAAACTATTAAAATTTATCAAGTAATGTTATAGAGGTTTCCGAGTGGGTCTATTGGGTGAAAACTTGTGATTTTAAAAAAAACTTGACCGAAACTTTAAAAAATGATAGAATTAATTTTATAACAAATTGCAGAGGTGAGTTTTGATTATGAATAACAAGTTGGATTTGCCTAAAATATGGCGAAACTGTACATTGTTTTTTCTTTTTGTGACGTGGATTGTTGTTGTATTTGTTTTGGACGCTTCCGCTTGGTATATTATTCCTGTTTTTATTGTTTATTTGATACTTAACGCAATCGCTTTTAATTCTTATTTTTTGGGAAGTGTCGGAACTTTTTATCTTGCGTCGGGAAAAAATAAAAAGGCTTTTGAGTATTATAAAAGGGCTATTGATAAAAAAACTAAAAATGTTGGCGCTCTTTACGCTTATGGCGTTGAGATTTTAAAAGAAGACGGCAGAGCGGACGAGGCTTTGGAACATTTGGAACGGGCAAGAAAAATTAACGCTAAGATTAATTTTGATAAAAATATTCGTCTTGCCATAAGCAGCTGTTACTGGGTTAAAAATGATATTGATAAGGCCATTAATGTTCTGGAGAGCCTTATCTCCGATTATTCTTATCTTAACGCTCATGTATACACTACTTTGGGGTATTTTTACATATTAAAAGAAGATTATAAAAAAGCTATGGAATATTCCAAAAAGGCTATAGATGATAATCATGAACACTCAGCGGCTTGGGATAATGTTGGTCAGATTTATTTTAGACAAAATAATTTTGAGGATGCTAAAACTGCATTTCTTAAAGCTTTGGAGTACAAGGAAACTATGGTTGACAGTCTTTATTATTTGGGCATTATCTATGAGGAGGAAGGAGATTATGACAAAGCTTTTGAGTGTTTCTCAAAGGCTAAAAAATGCAATGTTTCTACACTTAACACTGTTACTATGGAGCAGATTTTAGAAAAATATAAAAAATACGATGATACGGAAGAATGAAAATTGAAAAACTCGGAATAATATAAACCGAGTTTTTTGAGTTTTTATTACTTGGAGGGATTTTTTTGCGGAGAATGAAAGAACTTATTAGGCTTTTAAATGAGGCGTCTAAAAGTTACTATCAAGATAACGAGGATATTATGTCCGATATGGAATATGACAAGTTTTATGATGAACTTGTTACTCTTGAGAAAGAGTCGGGGGTTGTTTTGTCAGATAGTCCGACTATTAAAGTTGGCTATGAGGTTTTGGGTAATCTTGAGAAAGTCAGACATGAGTCAAAAATGCTTTCTTTGGACAAAACTAAAGAGGTTGATAAGCTTAAGGATTTTTTGAAAAATCAGAAAGGAATTTTGTCTTGGAAGTTAGATGGGCTTACGATTGTTCTTAAATATGAAAAGGGACAGCTTGTACAGGCTTTGACAAGAGGTAATGGTGAAGTTGGAGAGGATATTACTCATAATGCAAGGGTTTTTAAAAATATCCCTCTTAAAATAAATTATTTTGGAGAGTTGACATTAAGAGGTGAGGCTGTTATCTCATTTAAAGATTTTCAAAGAATAAATGAGTCTCTTGATGAAAACGAAAAATATAAAAATCCGAGAAATCTGTGCAGCGGAACGGTGAGACAACTTAACAGTGAAATCGCCTCGAAAAGAAATGTGTGTTTTATCGCGTTTTCCCTTGTGTCTTCTGTTGACTTTGATTTTAAAGATTCAAAATATGAGAAAATGAAATGGCTTGAAAAGCTTGGATTTCAAATTGTTGAGAGCAGGATTGTAACTTCTGACGATGTTGAGAAAGCTGTCTATGATTTTGAGAAAAATATTTCGTTGAATGATTTTGCGTCAGACGGACTTGTTTTGACTTACGATAGTGTTGAATTTAGCCGTTCTTTGGGAACTACAGCTAAATTTCCCAGAGACTCTATCGCGTTTAAATGGAAAGATGAAATAGCGGAAACTGTTTTGACAGATATTATATGGAATACGTCAAGAACAGGTTTAATTAATCCTATCGCTGTTTTTAAGCCGGTTGAGCTTGAGGGAACAACTGTTAATAAAGCCAGTTTACACAATTTGAGTATTGTTGAGAATCTTTGTCTTGGTATTGGGGATAAGATAACTGTTTATAAGGCCAATATGATAATTCCTCAAATCGCTGAGAATTTAACTAAGAGCGGTACCTTTAAAATTCCCGCTGAATGCGCTGTCTGCGGGGGCGAAACTGAAATTGTTAAAATGAAAGACGGTAAGGCTCTTAAATGTGTTAATCCTAACTGTGAGGCTCAAGTGGTTTTGGAAATTGTTCATTATTCTTCGAGAGACGCTCTTAATATTGAGGGATTTTCTGAGGCGACGGCTGAAAGATTTGTTCGGAAAGGTTTTATTAAAAATTATACTGATTTATATAATCTCTCGGATTTTAAAGATGAGATTGTTAGTATGGAAGGGTTTGGTGAAAAATCTTATTCTAATCTTATTGATGCTGTTGAGAAATCCAAAGATACCGCTCTTGAGAATTTTATTTATGGTTTGGGTATAAATAATGTTGGTCTTAGCAACGCTAAATTGTTGTGCGGAAATTTTGAATATGATTTTGATAAAATTGTAAAAGCGTCTTTTGAGGAACTTGTTGATATTGATGGTTTTGGTGAGGTTATTGCTGCTTCCGTGAAAAAATATTTTAAAAATGATGAGAATATATCTTTAGCGAAAAAAGCGCTTTCTTTTTTGAGGATTAAATCTGTTCCGCGAAATCATGAAAAACAACTTCTTGCCGGAAAAGTTTTTGTGATTACAGGTGACGTTAATCACTATAAAAACAGAAAGGAACTTCAAAAAGAAATTGAGTCCTTTGGAGGCAGAGTTACATCGAGTGTTACAGGGAAAACAAGTTATTTGATTAATAATGATGTTTTGTCTAATTCCTCAAAAAATAAAAAAGCCAAAGAACTTGGCGTTGAGATAATTAATGAGGAACAATATATTGATATGATTGGAAAGTAAATTAAAAATCCCCAAAGTGCCGGTCCCTAATTTTGACACCTAGTAAGTGTCAAGTGGGTTTCCGCATTAAAGCCTCTGCCATCCTCCGCCCAAAGGGAATTAGCTTGAGGCCCGGCATAATCTTTAATTAAGGAATCCCGTATTAGAAATGTAGGTTCAAAATACAAGGTTAACGAACACCTCAGGGTAAAATATTTATAAAGTAATTATAATATATTATTTGTTTTTGTTCAAGGGTTTATTCAAAAGTTTTAAAAATATTTTTTTAATTGCAAATTTATATGTTTTTTTGTATAATATAATTATAGAGGGATATTGCTTAGAATAGACCTCCTTGGAAACAGATAAAAATGCCATCTAAGAACATCTTTTTCCGGTATGCTTTATTAAATTTTCTTGAAATACCACTGTGGGTATTACTGCGAAAATTTAATTTCGCCTGTCAGAAAAATCTGCACCCATCTGTAATTTTCCAGTTTCCGAGGAGGTCTAATAAAAAGCTATTGATATTTTTCTTTGTGTTTTTGTTTTGAAGTATAAAACTCTTGAAAATAATAAATATTATGCGGAAAGGATATTTGATATCAAAAAGGCTGTTATTTTTTGATTATCAGGGTGTTTGGTTTATGAAAGCTATTATATTAGTTGCCGGTTACGCGACAAGATTATATCCGTTAACTTTAGACAAACCTAAGGCTTTGCTTCCTATTGGCGGAAAACCTATTATTGACTATATTACGGATGAAATTGATACTATTGATGAGATTAATGAAATATATGTGGTATCTAATCATAAGTTTGCTGATGACTTTATTAATTGGGCGGATAATAAAAATAATTCTAAGAAAATTGTTGTTCTTGATGACGGAACTACTACTGAAGATACAAGACTTGGTGCTATAGGGGATATTTTATTTACTATTAAAGAAGAAAGTATTGATGATGATTTAATGGTTATTGCTGGGGATAATTTCTTTACCTATAAATTGCTTGATTATTATAATTATTTTAAAAATGTTGAGAGAGATTGCGTATGTGTTAAGGAATTTGAGGATAGGAGTATGCTTAAACATTTTGGAGTGGCTGTTCTTGATGAGAATAAAAGGGTTATTGATTTTCAGGAAAAACAGGAAAATCCTAAATCAAATAAAGTTGTTTACGCGGCTTATATTTATAAAAAAGAGACTATTCCTTTGTTTGAGGAGTATATTAGGCAGGGAAATAAGCCTGACGCTCCGGGGTATTTTATTCAATGGCTCTTTAAAATAAAAGATTTGAGAGCTTATGAGATTTTGGATGGAAATTGTTTTGATATTGGGACTCATAAGGCTTATAAGGAAATTCAGGAAAAATTTTGAGATTTTTAGACAAATTTACTGATTATTTTGTTTTTGGGGATTGGGGAAGATGTGCTCTATGAGAAAAATTTATATTATCGGAACCGTTTTAATCGCTATGCTGATAATTGGAACATGTGTGTATTTAAGTATAGAGGATAGGTACGCTTTTGAGGAATTTGAATACAGTACGCCTTTGAGGAAAGATGACGCGTTGAGAAATATTCCTTTTGAGAAAAAGGATGGACAGGCTTATGTTATCTCAAATGTTTTTACGGAAAATAAAGTTGCCGCTTTGACTTTTGATGATGTTCCAAGTTCTGAGACCGCGAATAAAATTATGGATATACTTGACAAAAAGTCTTTTAAGGGTACTTTTTTTATTAAAGGTTCCAGAGTGTATGAGGAGCCTGACCTGCCGAAAATTATTTTGGAAAGAGGTCATTTTGTCGGAAACGCTTCGCTTACGGGGAGTAAGGATTTTGATAAATTTTCTGTTGATGATATGGTTAAGGAATTTTCTGAGACAAATGGGCTGATTGAAAATTCGTCCGGTTTTTTTCCAATATATTTTAGAAGCGGGGGTTCTTATAATAATAATGTTCTTTTTGCGGCAGGAAGCGTTGGTCTTAAGGCTGCCGTTCCATATACTGTGCGTATTGACGGCAATACTATTGGAGATAAGGATAAGGCGGATAGATTTGTCCGCTATACAAGAAGAGGTTCTGTTATAGCTGTTGACGCGTCGAAAACTGAAAATCTTTTTGCTATGCTTGAGCTGCTTTCAGACAGCGCTAAAAGTCTTGGGATGAACTTTATTTCTATTGATGAGCTTGAGAGAATGCATAACCCTAATTTGAAAGTAAGCTATAATTTTGACAGCGGTGAAAATCAAGACCATGATGTATTAAGAAGAGTTAATTCCGCTCAGAATATAGCTGTCATTACTTTTGACGGTATAGGTGATGAGAAATTTGTGCTTGATATTTTAGACGCTCTTGACAGAGCGGGAGTTAAAGCCTTGTTTTTTGTTTCCGGTGAGGAAGTTGAGCAAAAAACAGCTCTTGTTAAAAAAATTGTTGATAGAGGTCATGAAATTGGAAGCAATCTTATGTCCGGAAAAAATATTGACCTTATGAATTTTGATGAAACATACGCTGAGGTTAAAAACGCTAATAAAGTTTTTGTGGAAAGGCTTGGATTTACTCCTAAATATATTCGCCCTAAAAACGGAAGAACAAATAGATTTATCGTAAATATCGCTAAGCATACAAAACAGATTGTTATGACATATAGTAATAACCCTTTTGATAAAAATATGATTTCAGCGGTTCAAATAGCGGAGCTGGTTGTTGAGAAAATAAGAAAAGGGGATATTATTATATTAAATGGGGATACAAACAGAGAGGTCATTAACGCTATTGAGATTATTAACAATGGTCTTAAAGAAAGAGATTTTAAATTGGTTTCTTTTGAGACGCTTTATAACAGTCCTCAATATGTGGCTGAGCTTCCAAAAGAAAACAGTGCAAAAAACTCACGGGAAAATAATAAAACTGAAAAAACAAAAAAACAGGAAAAAACCGATGAAAATAATAAGGTTGAAAAAAAGACTAAAAAAGTTACGTATGTTAGTGAGCCAAACATTAGTTACGATAAGGAAGTTTTCTCTTATGCCAGAACAACGGCTAAAAAGGTTTCGCTTACTTTTGATGGGCTTGGCGACGAGGATATGCTTGACGGTATTTTGAATTCTCTTGAAAAATCAAATATTAAGGCGACATTCTTTATACCAACAAATAAAATATCGGATAATGTTCATCTTATCGGAAAAGTACGGAAAAAGGGTCATGAGATAGGTCTTAACACCTCATCTAAAGCCGGAGCTGACAACGCTGACTATTCTACTGCGTATAATGATATTTTAAAGGGTATTAATGATTTTAAAAACAATTTGGGAATTGATTTTAAATATGTGCGCCCGGCTTTTGGAAAATATGGGGATAAGCTTTTAAAGGCGGCTTCTGTTCTTGATAAAAAAATTGTTACCTATAGTAAGAATCCTCTTGACAGAAGAATGATAAGCGTTGATGAGATTATGGATTATATTCAAAAGAAAATTACGAGAGGGGAAATTATACTTCTTAACGCTGACACTAATCCGGCTGTTATTGACGCTATTCCTAAAATCGCCGATTTTGTAAGAGATATAGGATATGATTTTACTACTATTGATGATTTGTATAAAGGTCAGTATGAGGTTAAAAGTTTTGAGGAAATTCCTAATCACGACGCTATTAAAATTAATTATAGACTTCCTGATACGCCGCCTAAATTTATTGACAAAATTCCTAATGATGATAACGTGGTTTTTATCACTTTTGATGACTGGGGCGGCGATAAAGTTGTTACTAAAATTTTGGATACCCTTGAGAGAAAAGGCGTTAAGGCAAGTTTCTTCCTGAGGGCTGCGGGAGTTGAGAATAACGTTAATCTCGCTAAAGCAATATCCGAGGGCGGACATGATGTCGCTAGTCATACTTATTCTCACACAGATATTATTGACCTTTCAAAAGAAGCTCTTGAGGCTGATTTATATAAGGCCCATAAGGTCATTACAGAGGCTATTCAAAGGTGTCCGGAGCTGTTTATGCGCCCTCCAAGGCTTTATGAGGACAAAAACAGTTTGAGGACGGTTAAGGCTATGGGGTATAGAGGAATTTTATCCGCTGATGTTAGTTCGCATGACTGGGAAGAAGGACTTAGCGCGGAAAGTATTAAAAGTGATATTTTATCTAGAACTGAAAGCGGAACGGTTATTATTCTTCATATGCTTGATGACGCCAAAGGTTATGAGATTTTGGAAGACTTAATTGATAAGCTTAGGGAAAAAGGTTTTTCATTTGGTAAAATTTCGGATTATATTGGAAATTAATTATATATAAAAATTTTTGAACTGATTGAGATTTTGAGATATCGCTTAAAATTAAATAAGGAAACGCTGAGGCAGCGTTTCCTTGCGTATGTATTGGGGTGAAAATATTGTCTATTCTTAAATCAAGAGTTAAATCGAAAAAAGGGGAATCAGAGGATATTTTGATGGTTACCAAAGAAGACCGCCGTCTTTTGACATATGTTAAGGACACCGAAAATGTTAGGACTAAATTTGACAGACGTTCTGAATTGGAGTCTGACGGCGAGTATATCAAAAATATGGGAGACTATAATTTGAGATATATCGCGGGGTATGATATTAAAATTAAATCTGACAGAGGCGGAAAAGATTCTTTTATCGCTGTTTCTAAAGATATTTCAACAACAGGAATGCTTATGGAAATTAAACATAGAGGATTTAAAGCGGAAATTGGCGATATTATTAAAGTGAAGTTTAGAATTAAACCGGGAACTATGCCTGAGGGATTTGAGTCAAAAATAAATATGAAAGCGGAAGTTGTTAGAATAGCTGAAACTGATGATAATGGTTTTGTGAGACTTATAGGTATTAGGTTTAAAGAAAACCTTAATAAATACATAAGAAAAAGAAGAGGATTTTATTCTCTTAGTATAGCCAGTTTGTTTATGTTTATTGTTGTGCTTCTTGTTATGTTTATGAGAGCGGAAAGTATTATCTATTTTAAATATAACAAGATGCTTTATTTGTATAGTATTCTTGCCGCGAGTTTTTTGCTGTCGAGATATTTGTTTGGGTTTTTATATAAACCTGTTGAGATAAACCCTGATTTTACTCCCGGTGTTACTGTTATTATTCCTTGTTTTAATGAGGAAGCGTGGATTTCAAAAACAATTATAAGCTGTATTAATCAAGATTATCCTATTGATAAACTGGAAGTTATTGTTATTGATGATTGCTCAAATGATAATTCCCTTGAGAAAATTAAGGAGACTGTTGAACGTATTCATAGAGAGGGTGAGCGGTTTAATACAAAAGAGAGGGTGAAATGGTTTAAGCAACCTCAAAACGCGGGTAAAAGAGACGCTCTTGCCGTTGGGGCAAAAATGGCTAAACATGAGCTTGTTGTTTTTGTTGATTCTGACAGTTTTCTTGAACCTGTGGCTATAAGAAATCTTGTTCAGCCATTTCAGGACCCTAAAATGGGAGGAGTTACCGGAAGGACCGACGTTGAGAATAAGTATACAAATGGGCTTACAAAAATGCAGACGGTTAGATATTATATCGCTTTTCGCGTTATGAAGGCTGCTGAGGCTTATTTTGACGCGGCTACTTGTCTTTCGGGACCTATTTCTTGTTATCGCAAAGACCTTGTTCTTAAAAATCTTGACGCTTGGCTTAATCAAAAATTCTTGGGGCATCCGGCGACATTTGGTGACGACAGAAGCCTTACAAATTTTATATTGAAAACTCATAGAACCAGTTATCAGGACTCAGCTATCTGTTCTACTATTGTTCCAACTAAATATGATACATTTTTAAAACAGCAGATGCGTTGGAAAAGGTCGTGGCTTAGAGAATCTCTTATCGCCGCTAGGTATATATGGAAAAAAGAGCCTTTTATGTCGTTGTTTTTCTATATGGGACTTCTTGTTCCTATTGCCGCTCCTATTGTTGTTATTTATAATTTTATTTATGTTCCTATTGTTAACAGTGTTTTTCCCACGACTTTTCTTATAGGACTTTTGCTTATGGCTTTTCTTATGAGTTTTGCCGACCTTTTTTATAAACGAAGCAGTCTCTGGTTTTGGGGTATGTTTTTTTGTTTATTTTATGAGGGAGTTTTACTTTGGCAAATGCCTGTCGCTTGGTTTACTTTTTGGAAATCAACTTGGGGAACAAGAATGACTCCTCAAGATATTGAGGCTAAACGCAAAAAAGAAGAAAGAAAATTGAGAAGATTAAAACGCAGGGGGGTTTTTAAAGGTGAGACAAAATGATTTTATGAATTCTCCTGATGATGAAAATTCACGGCAATTTGTTTTTGATGAATTAAAAGAAAACTTTTTGGACAACGAAGAGTTTTCTGATGATGAAAGCGAGAGTTATATTGAAACTGAAAACAAAATTCAAACTTACAGTGAAAAAAATCAATATACCTCCAGACCTGATGTTGACGCTAATGGTTTGAGTTCTTTGGGATATACAGTTCCAAAAAAATTTAAGTATAAAAATATTAAAAAGATTGTTCGTTCTGTTTTTCAGGCCGCTGTCATTATTTCACTTACGGCTTTTATACTTATTGCTGTTTTTGACTGGAGTGAGTATGTTCCTGTTTCTGACGGTGAATATAAATATGACAATGGATTTATTACGCTTTCATATTTTGGTGTTGACCGTTCAAGAAAAGAAACGCTTATTGACGATGATATGCTTGAAAAACATTTAACGGCTCTTAAAAATTCCGGTTATGTCACAATAACTCAGCAAGATATTATTGATTATTATAAAAACGGAAAAAATTTGCCGGAAAGAGCTGTTTATCTTGTTTTTGAGGATGGCAGACGTGATTCCAGTCTTTTCGCTCAGCCCATACTTGAAAAAGTTAATTATAAGGCAAGTATGATGACTTACGCTGAAAAGTTTATTAAAAAAGACTCAAAGTTTTTGCAGCCGGAAGATTTAGATGGTATGGTTGAAAATTCTTTTTGGGAGCTGGGTACAAATGGATATAGATTTGAGTATATCAATGTTTTTGACAGATATGAGAATTTTGTCGGAAACATTGACCAAGACCAATATAATGAAATATCAGAATACATGGAAGATGATTATAATCATTATTTGATGGATTTTATTAGAGATGAGAATCGCATCAGTATTGAGACTCGTGACCAGATGGAGGAAAGGCTTGTTTGGGATTATAATAAAATGGGAGAACTTTATAAAAAGGAAATTGGTATGGTTCCAGGGGCTTATATAATTATGCACGCTAATGGCCTTGATAATGACTCAAATGAACTTGTTAGAACCGTGAATTTTAGAGAGGCTAAAAAACTATTTAATTTTATGTATACAAGAGAGGGCGAAAGCGTTAATACAAAAAGTGATGATTTATTTAATTTAACGCGTATGGAAGTTTTGCCATATTGGCAGACAAATCATCTTCTTATGAGAATTAAAGACGATACTGATAAAGATATGGCTTTTGTTTTAGGCGAAAAAAATAAGGCTGATAAATGGCGGATTTTAAATGGTGTCGCGGAATTTGAGCAGAATAATATTGTTGTTACATCTCCTCCTGATGAGGAGGGGCTCGCAAAGCTTAGCGAGAGAGGCGATTATTATGATTTTACGTTATCCGCTACATTTGGCGGAAACGTTATAGGACAACAAACTGTTTATATGAGAATGGATGAGGAAAAGAAAAATTATATATCTCTAAGACTTAAGGATAATATTATTTATATTGAGAGATGTGATAACGGCAATATAAGGAAAATTAAAAATTTTGATTTGAGAACGGTTGTTGACAAGCCTGTTCCTGTTTCTGATGACCAGATGCGAAGAGCGGCTTCGGTTGAGGAGCAAAAGCTTGAGGTTGAGAAAGTTTTATATAAGGAAGAAGAAGCTGAAGCCGTAAAAGAGCTTAAAATACGGCAGAAAAATGAGGAAAAAGCTTTATCTGTTGAGGATGGTTCTCCTGAATATATAGCTGATTTTAGTGTCAACGCTATAGGAGAAAGAAGCGTTGTTGTTTCTCTTAAAGGGGATACAATGTCTCTTATTATTGATGATATTGTTGTCGATGATAATATTAAACTTGGCGGTGATATTTCTAAGGGGTATATCGCGCTTGGCGCCGAAAGAAGCGAGCTTAACAAAAGAGATAATGTATATGACGCTGTCTTTACAGATTTATTTATCGCTGATGTTAATAATATTGAAAATGTGTTTTTTGACTCTCGTCTTTTGGGAAAAGAAAAGATTAAGAAGTATATTGACGAGCGTTTTGGAAATATTATTGATTGGTTTGTTGAAAATTTATAATTATATGTAAAGCGGGTGATTGTATGAAAACAAGAAAAATGATTTATTTTGTTTTTGTTCTTTTGTGGATGCTTAATTTGTCGGCTTGCGCAAACGCTGAAACAAAACAGGAAAATCTTGAGAAAGTTCATCAGAAAGGTGAATTATCAACTTGGATTACTTATTGGGACTCTGAGAATGGAATTAAAGAGCTTTCAAAAATGGGAAATTCTCTTTTCTCTGTTTCTTCTTTTGCCGCGTATTTTAATATTGATGGGTCTCTTGCTATTCCGGAGAAAGTAACTGAAAAGTATGGAGAGATATCATCTATTACCCATAAAAATAACATTAATTTTTATGCTTGTGTTGTTAATGACGTTGTTGATGATAAGGGAGATATTGTTCAGAAAGATACAAATATCATACGCAAACTTTTAAGTACTCAGGAGGAAAGAACAAGGCATATTAATGAGTTGATTGACTTTGCTAAAAATAACGGGTATTTTGGAATTGAAATTGATTATGAGAAAATCGCTGAGGATGTTTGGCCTAATTTTGTTCTGTTTTGTTCTGAACTCCATAATCAATGTGCTTTGAAAAATATTGATTTAAGAGTTATTCTTGAGCCAGGAGCGCCTTTGGATAGATATACTCTTCCTGATGGTCCTGAATATATTATGATGGCATATAATTTATTTGGGTTATCTACAGAACCAGGTCCAAAGGCTGATGTTGATTTTATTAAAGGTCTTTCCGAGAAAATGAACACTATGCCAGGTAAAAAATGGATTGCGTTTGCCTCGGGTGGGTTTGATTGGCAAAATGATGGTGATACTGTAAGTATTTCGGAAAAAGAGGCGCTTGATATTATAAATATTTATAAATGTTTGCCCGAAAGAGATGAAAAAAGTGGCGGGCTGTATTTTTATTATACAGACGCTGATAAAAAGGATCATACTGTTTGGTATGCCGATAATATGACTTTTGATTTGTGGATAAAAACAGCCAGAGAATCAGGTTTTGATAATATTTGTTTCTGGAAACTTGGCGGCAATACGGTTGAGACACTTGAACAACTTAAAAAATGTATTCTTTAACAAATACAGTGAAAAGTACAACAAAGTTATTTTTAAATTTTGCGGGCTAAGAACTTGTCTAAAATCTAAAAAATGCCGATTAAAATTTCATTTTTTTGGATATTTTAATAGTTTTTAGACAGGCTCTAAGACAGAATCATTATTTTACTTTATTGATAAACAAAGGAGTGTTTTTATATATGCTTTACAATAATATTATTTCCGGAAAAGAAAAGATTGCTGTTGTTGGCCTGGGTTATGTTGGTATATCTCTGGCTGTTGAGTTTTCTAAAAGGGTTAATGTTATTGGTTTTGATATAAACTCAGAAAAGATTTTGAAATATAAAAACGGTATTGACCCTACAAATGAAGTTGGTGAAAGAGCTCTTGCTGATTGCGATGTTATTTTTTCTGATGATGAGAGTAAACTTGAGGGTGTTAAATTTTTTATAGTTGCTGTGCCTACTCCTATTAATTTGGATAAAACTCCTGATTTGACTCCTGTTATTGGGGCTTCGGAAATTGTCGGAAGACACTTATCAAAAGACGCTATTGTTGTATATGAGTCGACAGTTTATCCTGGAACTACGGAAGAGATTTGTGTTCCTATTTTGGAAAAAAACTCAGGTCTTAAATGCGGTGTTGATTTTAAAATAGGATATTCTCCTGAAAGAGTTAATCCTTCTGATAAAATTCATACTATCCGTACAATTAAAAAAATTGTTTCAGGTTGTGATGAACAAGCGCTTGAGAATATAGCTGAGATTTATGAGCTTATTGTTGACGCCGGCGTTTATAGGGCGAAAAATATTAAGGTCGCTGAGGCCGCTAAAGTTGTTGAGAATGCTCAAAGAGATGTTAATATCGCTTTTATGAATGAAATTGCTGTCGCTTTTGATTATATGGGAATTAATACAAATGATGTTATTGAGGTTATGCGGACAAAGTGGAACGCTTTAAATTTTAGGCCAGGGCTTGTTGGCGGTCATTGTATTGGAGTTGACCCATATTACTTTATTTATAAGGCTGAGGAACTTGGTTATCATTCTAAAATTATTTCTCAGGGACGACTTACTAATGACTATATGGCGGAGTTTATTGTTTCCGCTGTTATTAAAAAACTTATTCTCGCTGATAAAAAGGTTAAAGGTTCTAAAATCGCTGTTCTTGGAATTACTTTTAAGGAAAATTGCGTTGATATTAGAAATACTAAAGTCGCTGATATTGTGAGAGAGTTAAAAGAATATGGTATTGAGGTTTTTGTTTGCGACTCGGTTTGTAATAGAGATGATGTTTTTAAGGAATATGGAATTGATATTGTGGATTTTTCAAAGCTTTCGGAGGTCGACGGAGTTATTATAGCTGTTCCTCACAATGAGTTTATGAATCTTAGCCTTTGTGATATTGATAAATTATATTCGGAGGGTAAAAAAGTTCTTATTGATATTAAAGGTATTTTTAATAAAGATGATGCTGAAAAAGATGGATTTATTTATTGGTCATTATAAAACTTCTTAGAGCGTATCTGAAAATTAAAATACGCTCTAATTTATTTTACGGTTATTTGTATTTTATAAATAGTTTCGAAAATGGTTATCTTAAAATAACAAATAAATAAGATGGATTGAAAAGATTAACCTCTTTGTAGATTTTACAGAATTTTATGATTAAATTGTCATTATGCAATATTTTTCTTGAGAAAATAGAAATTATTTCTGTTTCTTCTATCTTACTTATATTGTAATTATTCGCGTACCAATATACACTCATAGTAAATTTAATCAGAGCGTGTAAAAGAAAAATAGACATACAGTTCTCATAAATAGTTATTTGGTCAAGTTTAAGCTGTGCAAAAAAATTATGAAATAAATCATTTACACAACTATTCTCAAAAACATATTCAATGTCATTATAAATCTCATTATCAAACTTTTCATAGATTTTGACTAATTTTTCAGGGGAAATTAATGGTAATACATTCTTAATTTTGTCGAAATATTTTATGACATTTAAATCGTATATACCTCCAAAAGAGTTATAAAGAGTTATAATAAAATTAAATTTTAAATTGTGATTTGGCGATATATTAATTATTTTGTCAGCATATTCCGTTAAGTAGGATAGGTTATCATAAGTTTTTATTTCTTCTTTTATAGCGTCGAAATCTTTATTTTTATAGTGAGGTTCAATTTTTTTCGCTAAAGTTGCGACAAAATATTCTCTAATCCAAAGAGGAAAAACCCTGAGCTGCAGAAGGATGATAAAAAATTTTCTTATATCTGAAGCGAGAAGGTTATGTTTGCTTGTTGGGTCATTGATATTATATTCAATGATATCATTTAAATCATTTTCTGAAAAGAAAATTTTGCTCTCTTTAAACATAAAATCAACAACGGAAAGACAGGCGTTCGAGAGAGAATTTTCAACTATATTAGAATAAATTGTAAATTTATTACTATTATGAGGAAAAAATGTACAGGTTTTTGATAAGTATTCAGAACCTTTTTTTAAAACTATTTCGCATAGTCCATTTTCTGTTAAAAAAGGACATCGTTTGTTTTCATCAAGTTTTATAGAGTAATTTCCGCAATTATC
Organism: uncultured Eubacteriales bacterium; assembly: GCA_949738935.1. GTDB lineage: Bacteria > Bacillota > Clostridia > Lachnospirales > CAG-274 > MGBC114079. The sequence goes on from CATJCJ010000384.1 coordinate 18,042, forward strand.
TGAAATAAGATATTTTTTGACTTTGTCACCAAGAGACCCGGTAAAAGTTTTATATTTTTTTACAGTTTCATTATCTATAGTAATGTTCCAGCCTTGGCAGCAATTATATGTACATTTATCAGCAATACACTTAAACTTGTCGCAAAAAGACGGTCTTATATATTTCATCATAAGTAAAAACCTCCAATACGTAATATTTATCTTTTAGACAATATCGGAAAGTGTTTGAAAAATAAAATATGTATAAAAAATAAAGCAAGGTTAAATCACTTTATCTTTCATAATTTTTTGCATTTTGAGAAAATAAAAATAATAGACCTGTTTAATATGATTTTAACAGTTGACAAGAGTTTTTAGATACTCTCTAATTTGCCAATATTGCCTTTATAAAAATAGTACCATATTATATAGAATGTTGTCAATTAATATTTATTTATAGTAATCCAATAAAAGAATAACCACTAAAAAACTAACACTTGACAAATGTTGTAAAATAGATGAGTAGGTGGCAAAACGCTTAACAACGAAGAAAGAAAATTATTGGCGGATTAGGCATTATATTATAGTTGTTATGAGATGTTCGATTTGTTATTGCAATTTACAATTGTAATTTATATTTAAAATTTAAAAAAAAGCTTGACTTTTTTTTATAAATGTGTTATCATATTATAGTCAGGTTAATTAATATGTAATTGTAATTTTGCGGATGTGGCGGAATGGCAGACGCAGTAGACTCAAAATCTACCGAGGGTGACCTCGTGGGGGTTCAAGTCCCCCCATCCGCATTATAATTTTAAATAAAAAAGCTGATATTTATCGGGTTTCCCGGTAAATATCAGCTTTTTTATTTTGAATACCAATAAATACCAAAATTTTTATATTCTTATCTGGCCGCAGACTCAATATCAAGGCCTAAATATTTGAGCTTTGAGTTTACTGTTCTTCGGTAGTTGTTAATACTGTTTTTATCAATTCCCTTTTAAATGTTCTTTCTTTGAATACAATCGGATATTCTGTTTAAAGATATTCTTCCGTTTTTATCACTGAATACAAATTCACTTGAAACATCCATAGCGGTTTCAGCCGCTTTTAAACAGTAAATTTAAAAGCCTGTCTAAAAGTAATAAATTAGACTTATTTTGAAATTACTGTAAAACTTTGAAATAAGTTTAATAGTTATAAATATGATACTTTATGATACTTTATGATACTCTATGATACTCTATGTTATTTACAGAAATTTACGCTATGCATTATAATATATATAACATAAAAAAATAAATTGAGCTATTATAAGCAATCCAATCTAAAAACAAACAATTTCAACGGCTAAAATTTATTTTTAAATTGGAGCTCTATAAATATACATAAAATTTTGAGGCTCATTAAAATTTTTTAGTGTAATATATGAAATGTGGGGAATGGATAACTGAAATATGAATATTAATAAACTCGTAAGCAAACATAGATTTGTTCTTGATGTAAAAGGTGAAAAAATTAAAGAAAAAATAGAGGCTTATGACGCGAGAATAAATATCAGCGGCAACAGCAGAGCTTTAAATGCCCTTTTACCTTTAACTCAAGAAGAATCCCGAAGAAAAAATTTAATATATAGTAAATATATGATGGACAATACTGTCAGAAAAAACTTTAAGCGTGCTGAAACGCTTAAAAAATGGCTTAATTATCCCAATCAAACGAGACTGGAAAATCTTTTGGCAGACACTGGGGAAGACGCCGAGGAATTCTATGATGATTTTTCTAAAGATTTATATGAAACGCTTAAAAAAGATTTTAAAGAAGCCTATACAAAAAGTAAAAAAGAAATAATAGAGGAACTTGTCGATAATCCGTATTATTACGAGAATACGATACAAGTGTCAGACGATTATTTTGACAAAGTAATGTCTGAAAGATATGGCAAAAACGATATTTCTTTTGACGAAGTGATAAAAGGAAGAAAAGAGGCTTTTAAAAGAGTATTAAAAAAACATATAGGCAGTATGCTGCTTCTTGAAACAACAAACGGAAGATTAATTAATCATATTGTTGACGATATTATAAAAAGCGAAAAAAATTATATGGAAAGGCTTGTAAAAAATGAGGCTGTAAAAATAAAAAACAAGGCTAAAATAAAAAGCTATGAGGATTTAGGGATAACAAGTTATATAATAAAAGAAAACGATGATGAAAAAATTTGTGAGAGATGTTCCGAACAAAATGAAAAAACATATTTTCTTACAGAATTTGAGATAGGAAAAACATCTCCTCCTTTTCATGTTAACTGTAGAGGAACAATAGAGCCCAATTTGGATTTAAGCGATAAAACTGAGGAAAAAATAATAAATGACTTTACAAGTAAAACTCCCGAAGTATATAATGAATATATAAAAAACAGAATCATTGCTTCTGAAGGAAATGTATTAGACCTTAAACGAAAATACGCTGTGACAGTTCCTGATTTGGCTGAGATAATGTTATATGTTACCCCTGTTTATGAAGGCGATTATGACACTGCCGATAATTTAAATAATGAGGAATACAAAGCCGCTTATGAGAGATATCTAAAAACCGCTGAAAACAGAGGCGAAAAAGCTGTAAGTATGAATGTGTTTTTAAATACAGTTTTGCCTGTCGTTACCAAAATCCGGAGAAACAGAGATGATGTTAACGCTGACGTTTTTGAGTTCTTTACAGGCGATATGGACTCAACAAAAGACGTTATGGAGTATACCGATTATTTGTCTTTTGTCGGCGGAGAACCTCTTATGATAGCCAAACAGATATATGACAAAATATTTTCTTACGCGCTGTCCGGTGCTGATTCATGGGAAAAGTCACTTATAGATGATGTTCTGGAAGAAGACGGACTGTTAGATAAAGAAACTGATATAAGTAATGACAACAGTGATGATGTGTCAGACGCTATACTCAGTTTGGCGGATATCGCCTTAAGCCTTATTGATAAAGGCAAAATAGGAACTTCTGTCTCAAGAAATTTGTATTCATCCGCAAAAAAAGAATCTAAAAAAGCAATAAAAAAGGAAGTTACTGAAAAAGCTAATGATACAGTTTCTAAAGTAAATAAACAGATTTTGGAAAAAGAAATAGACAAAATTACTAAAAAATCTTTAAAGAATAATATTGTAGAAATAGTTAATTATATAAAATCAAATAATGGTACTCCTCCAAAGGGATATAAAGGAGGAAGAACATATAATAATAAACCAAAATCCGGAGATCAAAAATTACCGGAAAATATAAACTATAAAGAATATGATGTTAATCCATATATTAAAGGTCAAAATAGAGGGCTTGAAAGAATTGTAATTGGAGATGATGGCTCAGTTTGGTATACAGATAATCATTATCACACATTTACAAAAATCGAATAAATGAGGTGAAATATTTATGTATGAAAAAAGTTTAGAATTATTGAAGAGGCATAAGATTAAACTTGAAGATGGACTTAAAGATAATGAAATAATACAAATAGAACGAATTTATAATATTAAATTTCCAAATAGTTTACGAAAATTTTTAACATTAGCTTTGCCAACATCAAAAGGATTTTATAATTGGCGAAACACAAAGGAATCTAATATTAATTTTATAAAGTATACTATGAATGAACCGATATCATATATTAGCAATATGGCGGAAGAGATTTATTGGTGTGACGATTGGGGAAAAGAACCTGAAGAAAAGGAAAAGATAAGAATAGAAATAATAAAACGCCTAAAAAACGCACCTAAATTAATACCAATTTTTTCGCATAGATATATACCAATAATCCCTGACAAAAATCCTCCCGTAATCTCTATACATGGTTTAGATATTGTTTATTATGGAAGAAATTTAGAAAATTATTTTGAAATAGAATTTGGAAATAAACAACAGAATTCTATACTACTTTCAGATGTTAATCATATAACATTCTGGTCAGATATAATGTAAGCGAAATAATTTGTTTGTTATAGTTAACTTTAGTAAAAAATCACTAATAGACGACATTTTAGAGGAAGATGGACTGTTAGATAAAGAAACCAATATAAGTAATGACAACAGCGATGATGTGGCGGATGCTGTACTCAGTTTGGCGGATATCGCCTTAAGCCTTATTGATAAGGGCAAAATCGGAACCTCTGTTTCAAGAAATCTTTACTCAAATTCAGTAAAAAAAGCTTCTAAAGACGCTAAAAAAGAAGCTGTAAAAGATACTGTTTCTGAAATTGGTAAACAAACTTTAAAGAAAAAAGCAGGTGAAGTCGCTAGAAATAATTCGAAAAACATTATTAAAGATACATTAAAAGGAAATAAAGAAATAAAAAATACCAATTCAGATTTATCAAAAAATATTGATACTAATAAAGCTCAAAGCAATTTAAAACTTAATACTTTACCTAAAAATGATGCTCAAATTAAACATATTTTTGGTAATAGAAAAGGTCACCTTCCTGAAACTGTAGATAATAAAAAGTTATTAGAAAGTATAGCTAATGATAAATCAGCATATAAAGGAACAGATAAATATGGAAATGAATGGTATATTAAACTTGATTCAAAAGGACGTCAAATTTGGGTAAGAGTTCGAAAAGGTGTTATTAATGAAGGTGGAAGAAATGATATTCCTTTAAATTGGGATTCTGAAACAGGTTTAAATTATAACCCATTTAAGAAAAAATAAAATTGAAAGTAGGTGATTATTTTGAGAGCATATACAATTTTTGTACAATTCTTTTATGCATTAGATTATATTTTTGATAAAACAAATTCAAAAGAATTGGGCAATTATTTGAGTGGAGCCAATCCATTTTTATTTAAAGGAGAAAATTCTGCTGATCCTTCAATATATGATCAATTTGAAAAAGCATATATTAAAGAATATGGTGTAAATAAAATTAATCCAGAAGAAGCATATTTATGGTTAACAAAATATGTAATTAATCTTAAAAATGATAATATAAAAAAAGCATTTGAACAAATCTCATTAGATATGTGGCTTGAGTCTTTAAAGTAAATTTTATATATAATAGACCTCCTCGGAAATAGAGAAAAATGCTATCTAAGCATATCTTTTTTCCGATATGCTTTATTGAATTTTCTTGAAATACCGTTACGAGTATTACTGTGAAAATTTAATTTCGTCTATCAAAAAAATCCGCGCTTATCTGTCAATTTACTAGCTTCCGAGGAGGTCTACTATATATAAAATTTACTTTAAAGACTCAAGCCACATATCTAATG
>CATJCJ010000385.1 GCA_949738935.1 uncultured Eubacteriales bacterium
ATACTATTTTGTCAATAAAAGTTTATAGAAAATTATAAAATCAAATTTTATGATTGACTTGACTTTGGGATTTTTGTGTGATATCCTATTAAAGAAATACCGCACAAGAGGTAATAAAAGTAATTTTGAGTTATGCGGTGTTTCCTCAGAATCTGTCTAAAAACAAAATACACACATAAAATCAGCAAAAATAATATCATTTTGAAATGTGACGACATTATTTTCACTGATTTTTTGGATACTTTAATAATTTTTAGATAGGTTCGTAAACAAATATTTTTAATACTATGATGACGGAAGTAGACATTATGGTTTTGTCAGAGAGAAAACGTCGAAGGCTGAAAGCGTTTTTCAAATAAAGTTTTGTTGAAGTTCCCGTTGGAGTTTGTTTTCTGAATGTCGAGGATTAGTAGGAAAATACGTTTGGCTCGTTACGTCTTTTTGAGTGTCCGAATGGATTTTTATTTTTATTCGGAAATCAGGGTGGTACCACGGATTATGATAGTTTCGTCCCTTTTTGGGCGAGGCTTTTTTTATTTTTTAAAGTATTTGAAATTTGGAAGGAGTTTTAAAAAATGAAAGATAAGCTTAAGGAAATTAAAGAGCTTGCTATTGAGAATCTTAAAAACGCTAATGACTTGAAAAGTCTTGATGATTTGAGAGTGAAGTTTTTGGGTAAAAAAGGTGAACTTACTAAAATTTTGAAAGGAATGGGCGGGCTGTCTAAGGAAGAGCGCCCTGTTATAGGTCAGCTTGCCAATGAGGTTAGAGAATCTATTGAGTCAAAACTTTCTGAGGCTAAAAAGTATTTGCTTCAAAAAGAACAGGAGATTAAACTTAAAGCGGAGACTATTGATGTTACAATGCCCGGAAAAACAAGAGTTCTTGGTCATAAACACCCTATGACACAGGTTATTGACAATATTAAAAATATCTTTATTGGTATGGGATATGAAATTGCTGAGGGACCCGAGGTTGAACTCGCTCATTATAACTTTGAGGCGTTGAATATTCCTAAAGGCCACCCGGCAAGAGATGAACAGGATACTTTTTATATTAATGGCGATGGGGATTTTCTTTTGAGAACTCAAACGTCATCTGTTCAGGTTCGTGTTATGGAAAAAGGAAAACTGCCTATTAAAGTAATAGCTCCCGGAAGAGTGTATCGCTCAGATGAGGTTGACGCTACTCATTCTCCCGTTTTTCATCAGCTTGAGGGTCTTGTTGTTGACAAGGGGATTACTATGGGAGACCTTAAAGGGGCTTTGGCTGTTTTCGCGAAAGAATTGTTTGGAGAGGATACAAAAGTTCGTTTTAGACCTCATCATTTTCCTTTTACTGAGCCAAGCGCGGAAATGGACGCTTCTTGCTTTGCCTGCGGAGGAAAAGGCTGCCGTGTATGTAAGGATAGTGGCTGGATTGAGGTTTTGGGCTGTGGAATGGTTCATCCAAAAGTTTTGAAAATGGCGGGAATCGACCCTGATGTGTATAGCGGTTTCGCTTTTGGAATGGGACTTGAACGAGTTACTATGCAGAAATACGCTATTTCTGACTTGCGGTTGCTTTATGAGAACGATGTTAAATTCTTAAAACAGTTTTAATTGATTTGGGAGGATTTTTGCTATGAATTTACCTATTAGTTGGCTTAAGGAATATGTTGATATAACTTGTAAAACAGATGATTTTATTGAGGATATTACTTTGACAGGCTCTAAAGTCGAGTCTGTTACAAACGCGGGGGATTCTATTGAAAAAGTTGTTGTGGGTAAGGTTTTATCTATTGAAAAACATCCTGACGCTGATAAACTTGTTGTTTGTCAAATAGATGTGGGACAGAATGAACCTATTCAAATTGTTACGGGAGCCACAAATCTTTTTGAGGGCGCTTTTGTTCCTGTGGCTCTTGACGGCGCTAAACTTGCTGGCGGTGTTAAAATTAAAAAGGGTAAACTCAGAGGGGTTGTATCCTCCGGAATGATGTGTTCTGTTGAGGAGCTTGGATTTACAAGAAATGATTATCCTGAAGCTCCTGAACACGGAATTTATATATTTGAGGAAGAACAGACTCCTGGAGCGGATGTAAAACCTATACTTCGGATTGATGATGATGTTGTTGAGTTTGAAATTACATCAAATCGCCCCGATTGTTTTAGTATTATAGGTCTCGCCCGTGAAGTTGCCGCTACTTATAGGCTTCCTCTTAAATATCCTAAAATTATCGTTAAAGAGGAAGCGGGAGGAAACGCCGCTGATATGATTGACGTTGAGATAAAAAATCCTGAGCTTTGTCCTCGTTATATTGCCAGAGTTGTTAAAAACGTTAAGATTGAGCCTTCGCCGTTGTGGATTCGTCATAGACTTACCGCCGCCGGTTTAAGACCTATAAACAATATTGTTGATATAACAAATTATGTTATGCTTGAGCTGGGGCAGCCTATGCACGCTTTTGATATTGACAATATTGATGAGCGAAAAATTATTGTTAGAAACGCTGAGGACGGTGAGAAGATTACTACTCTTGATGGGGTTGAGAGAAATCTTGATTCCTCTATGCTTGTTATTTCTGATTGTAATAAGGCTGTCGCTGTCGCCGGAGTAATGGGCGGGGAGAATTCTATGATAACAGAGGGGGCCTCGGCTATTTTGTTTGAATCGGCTAATTTTAATGGCCCAAATGTCAGAGTTACAGCCAAAAAACTTGGTATGAGAACAGACGCTTCAAGTAAATATGAAAAAGGACTTGACCCAAATCTCGCCGTTGAGGCTGTTAACAGAGCTGTTCAGCTTGTTGAGATGTTTGGCTGCGGAGAGGTTGTTGGAGGAATGGTTGATTGCTATCCAAATAAACGTGACAGATGGTCTTTAAATTATTCTTCTGAAGGAATAAACAGACTTTTGGGAACTTCTCTTTCTGATAAAGAAATGATTGATATTTTTAAACTCATTAGTGTTGAGGCGGATGGGCAAAAAGCGGTTGTTCCAACTTTTCGTCCCGATTTAGAATCGGAAGCTGATTTGGCGGAGGAAATCGCCAGATTTTATGGCTATGATAAAATTGAGACAACGCTGGCCGCCGGTACACCAACTGTCGGAAAGAAAACAATAAAGCAGACTGTTGAGGATATTATACGTGATACAATGGTTGCTGTGGGGCTTTCTGAGGCTATGAATTTTTCTTTTGAAAGCGCTAAAGTTTTTGACAAACTGCTTATTGCAAAAGATGATAAATTAAGACAGACTGTCACAATATCTAACCCTTTGGGAGAAGATTTCAGTATTATGAGAACTACTACGTTGAGCGGAATGCTGGAGTCTTTGGCTGTAAATTATAATAGAAGAAATCCAGAGGCGGGTTTATTTGAGATTGGAAAAACTTATATTCCAAAGGCTCTTCCGCTAACTGAGCTTCCTGAGGAAAAGCCTGTTCTTACTATAGGGATGTATGGAAAAATGGATTTTTATGATTTAAAGGGTATAGTTGAGGAACTTTCTGAGGTTTTTGGAATGAGAGATAAAGTTGATTATTTTCCAGTAAAAGATATTACTTATATGCATCCGGGAAGATGTGCTTTAGTTTCGGTTGACGATGTTAACCTTGGTTTTCTTGGAGAGATTCATCCTACAGTGTGTGATAATTATGAAATTGGAACAAAAGCATATGCCGCTGTGATTTATATTGATGAGCTTTGTCAAAATGTCAATTTTGATAGGATTTATAAATCATTACCTAAATTTCCGGCTGTTGTTCGTGATATTTCTATGCTTGTTAAAGATGATGTTATTGTTAGGGATATTGAAAGCATTATTAAAGAAAAGGGCGGAAAACTTATTGAAAGTATTCAGCTTTTTGATGTTTATAAGGGAAAACAAATTCAAGATGGGTATAAGTCAGTCGCTTATAACATATCTTTTAGAGCCTCTGACAGAACTCTGACAGATGAGGAAATTGCTTCTCCCATGAAAAAAATATTAAAAGAACTTGAGGAGAAGCTTGGCGCTCAGCTTAGAGACAAATAATTGAAATATTGATAATAGACCTGTTTAGTAACTTCCATAATAAAGCTTGACAAATATTTTTCCGCCTGTCTTTGCCTGATTTTTTTGAAATACCGCTTCGAGTATTCACGCAAAAATCAGGCTTCGGCTGACAAAAAAATTTTTTGTCAATCGTTATCATTTAGGTTATTAAACAGGTCTAATCAAGAAACGTGGGATTTAATCCCACGTTTTTTAAAACTCTTTTTCCATATTTACAAACTTTGTATATGTTCCGAGCCATATTAAATCTACTGTTCCGACAGGACCGTTTCTTTGTTTGGCAATGATTACTTCCGCTTGATTTTTTTTATCTGTTTCGGGATTGTAGTACTCATCTCTGTATAAAAACGCTACAATATCTGCGTCTTGCTCTATCGCTCCTGACTCGCGGAGGTCTGAAAGCATTGGACGGTGGTCCGCTCTTGCCTCGCAGGCTCGGCTTAGCTGGGACAGAGCTATTACCGGAGCGTCTATTTCTCTGGCTATTGCTTTTAAAGACCTTGAGATTTCTGAGATTTCCTGTTGTCTTGAATCGTTTTTTCCATGACCGCTCATAAGCTGAAGATAGTCTATTATTATAAGTCCAAGATTTGTCTCAAGTTTTAACTTTCGGCACATGGCGCGAAGCTGCATCGAGTTTATTCCGGGCATATCGTTTATATATATTGGCGCTTCGGAAATTTCTCCTGTTGCCTGAGCTATTTTTTCCCAATCCTCAGAATTTAAGTTTCCTGTTCTGAGCTTTTGAGCGTCTATCATAGCTCTTGAGCAGATAAGTCTGTTTGCTAATTGTTCTTTTGACATTTCAAGGCTGAAAATCGCTGTTGATATATTTTCTTCAACGGCAGCGTTTAAGGCTATATTTAAAGCGAACGCGGTTTTTCCCATAGATGGTCTTGCCGCTATAAGTATTAAATCCGATGGATGAAGACCAGCTGTTTTATAGTCAAAATCGGTAAAGCCGGTTTTTATTCCTGTGATTTTTTCTGTTGAATAATATATTTCTTCTATTTTGTCTATCGCAGGAATTAATATATCGTTTATATGAGAGAAATCCTCGGATTTCTGATTTTGGAGAATTGAAAAAATACTTTGCTCCGCCTCATTTAAGATATTGTCTAAATTGTCTTGAGCTAGGTAACTTTTTTCCGAAATTGTGGCGGAAGCTTTTATAAGTTTTCTTAATATGGATTTTTCATATACAATTTTTATGTAATCATTTATTCTGGCGCTTGTTGAGACTGTTCCGGCAAGGTCGGCAAGATAGCTTATTCCGCCAACTTGCGCCAACATACCTTTTTTTTCAAGTTTATTTTTTAAGGTTATCAAGTCTATTTGAGTATTTTCACTGAAAAGTTCAATTATGGATTCGAATATTATTTTATGGTCTGGGCGATAAAAATCATCGCCTTTTAATTTTTCAAATGCCGAACTTACTCCATCATTATCAAAAATCATACAACCAAGAACCGCTTGTTCAGCGTCTTGGTCGTGAGGCGGTATCCTGTTTACATATGTGTTTCCGGTCGTATTTGTATTTTCCGGCAAGCTATCACTTCCATTTTTTTTATTTTAAGAAATTGGATTTAACGCGGGACAACATAGATTATAACTCTGTTATTTTTACAGTAAGTTTGGATGTTACTTTTGAGTGAAGTTTTATATCAACAGTTTTTTCGCCAATAGCTTTGATTGGGGTATTTATGATTATTTTCTTTTTGTCTATGTCTATATTGTGCTGTTCTTTTAATGCTGCGCCAATTTCCTTGTTTGTTATTGAGCCAAAAATTTTTCCATTGTTTCCGGTTTTTACTGAAACAGTTACTGTTATTTTGTCAAGTTTCTCTCCAAGTTCTTTAGCTTTTTGGTATTCCTCAGCTTTTCTTGTTTCCTCAACTTTTTTCTTGTTTTCAAGTTGTTTTAAGTTATTTTGCGTCGCCTCAATAGCTTTGTTTTTGGCGAAAAGAAAATTTTTCGCGTATCCATCGGCGGCGTTTATTATTTGGTCTTTTTTTCCAACACCTTTTATATCTTCTAATAATATAACTTTCATTTTATTTTACCTCCTGTAAATATTCGTTTATCGCTGATTTTAGTGAAGCTATCGCTGTGTTTATATCAAATTCGGTTATTTGTGCCGCTGAAACTGTTTGATGTCCTCCGCCTCCCATTTTTTCCATTATAAGCTGTACATTTATTTTTCCTAAACTTCTCGCGCTTATATTTATTTTCTCCTCATTTTGACAAAGAACAAAAGATGCCTCTATTCCTTTTATATTTAAAAGTTCGTCTGAAACCTGTGCCGCCAAAAGAGTTGGGTTCTCAACGTTAGACTCGGATACCGCTATAGCCATATTTCTGTTGAAAGGCTCCATTCCCTCAATTACTTTTGACCTTAGAGCGTAGTATTCTATTGAGTTTTGGAAAAGCATTTTTACTCGAATTGTATCCGCTCCTTTTCTTTTTAAATATGCCGCCGCCTCAAAGGTTTTTGTTCCTGTTTTAAAAGCGAAATTTTTTGTGTCAACGGTTATTCCGGCGAGGAGCCCGTCAGCCTCAACATTTAGAAGGGAAATATCCTTGTTCATATATAAAAGCATTTCCGTTATAAGCTCACAGGTTGAAGAGGCGTAGGGCTCATGATATGTTAAAACGGCATCTTTTATAAATTCCGTGCTTTTTCTATGGTGGTCAAAAACAACTGTTTTTGGGGCCTTGTCTATAAGCTCGGGAAACTCGCAGATACTTTGCTTATATGTGTCCACTACAATTAAAAGGGTATTTTCTTTTATTTTTTTTAGTGCCTCATCACTGTTTATAAAAACTTTTTCAGCGTAGTCTGTTTCGTTGACGATTCTGTTGTAAAATTCACTTATGCTTGTTGTTACTTTATTTAAAACTATGCTGCAGTCTTTATCCAAAGAATCAACAATTTTATATACTCCTATTTCTGAACCAATACAATCCATATCTGAATTCTTGTGACCCATTACTATTACATTTGAACATTCTTGTATTAAGTCGGTTAACGCAAACGCTTTTACTCTCGCGCGAACTCTTGTGTTAATATTTAATTCGGCTGAGTTTCCTCCAAAAAAAGAATAATTATCTATGTCTTTTATAAGAACTTGGTCACCTCCTCGGCTTAAAGCAAGGTCGATTGCGGCTCTGGCATATTCCATTGACTGATTTAACGTTTTTCCGTTTATACCAATTCCTATACTGAGAGTTACTGGCAGTTTGTTTCCCATATCTATTTCTCTGATTCTATCCAAAATTGGAAATTTACTTTCCTTAAGATGGGTAAGCTTATCCTGCGCGAAAATAAAAATATATTTGTCTTTTTCAAATTTTTTTACGATTCCGCCTATGTTATATGCCATTGAGTTTATTTTTCGGTCAATTAAAGCCGTTAACAAAGGATGTTTCACATCCTCAACATCATCTAAAACATCTGTGTAATTGTCTATAAAAATCAGTCCTATAGCTGATTTGTTTAGAGCGCATCCATTATCAGAACCGCATTCGTTTAATATAAGAAATACGTTATAATACATTAGGTCTTTTGAGTTTGTGTCAACAGGTGTTGTAAAAACCTTATAGCATTTTGCGCGTATTACCGCTTTTTGCTCTTTTATCTCAGCATTATAATCTTGAATTAAATCACTTATTTTTAAACTTGCTTTTTTATTTTCTTTTATAGAGAATTCTGAGTCAAATTTGTGATTTGACTGTATAATATTAAGTGATGAATCAATTATTAAATGCGGAAAAAGATATTCGTTGCTATCCATATTTTTAATCATAATTAAAAACTCCTTAAAACTCTCGGTATAAATGTTTTAATAATGACGACATATCGCTGTGCATAGCTTGATGTTCGTCTAGAATACTGAATTTAAGCTTTTTTATGGCTTTTAAATCAATACTGCTGTGTGAGAAACCGAGACGATTTGAAAGCATATAAGTTATTATGAGCAGGTCGGAAAGAATTTCTCCGCGCTCGGTTAAATCTTGTTCCTCATTTGACAGATTTGTGTATAAGTCTCCTATATTTGTCAGTAGCTGGCTTTTCAGCATTTCTATAAGCCTTATGTTTTTCGCTATGTCAAAATCCTGAACTGCTCCCATAAAAAAATCCTCCAAACAATATAATATCTTTTGTGTATATCTACCAAAAAGACAAATCCCCAATACTTGTCTTTTAAAAGCAATGCTTACAAACTCAAATATATTTTTTTATTTATCAGCATTGCCTATGTATACTATAAATTTAATTATATCATATTATTTTTTATATTTCAACGGTAGTCATATACAGGATAAGAACCTAAATTTTTAAAAAATGACGTTTTTCGTTCTACCATTGACAAACAGTTTTTTATGTCGACAGGAGAATTATTTGATTCTAAGTCAGCAAAAAACACATATTCCCCGGTTTTATCTCGCATTGGGCGGGAAATGATGTTCGTCATGTTTAAATCCCATATCTCAAATAAATTTAATACTCTGCCAAGCATTCCTGGTTTGTTGCTTATAGAAAACGCTATTGATATTTTTGAGGCGTCAAGTTTTTTTGTTGTATCATTTTTTGATAGTATCGCGAATTGTGTGAAATTTTGATTGTTGTCCTGTATTTCTTTGTGTAGAATTTTTAATTCGTAAATATCGGCTACAAGAGAGAGACCAATCGCGGCACAAGGTTCTTTTGAGTTTTTTATTATTTTTCCGCCGTCAGCTGTTGAATTTACACTTATTGTTTCGGCGTTTGGATAATTCTTCAGCAGAAATTGACGGCATTGCGCTAATCCCTGTGGGTGTGAGTATATTTTTTTGATTTCTTTATTTTCGGCGAATTTGTTTATTATCAGATTTTGTTTTATCGGAAGATTTAGTTCGCTTTGTATGAATAAATTTGAGTCAAAAATCATACTGTCAAGGGTTATATTTACACAGCCTTCTGTTGAGTTTTCTATTGGAACGACACATTTGTCGGTTTCTCCCGAATCAACGCTTTTTATTACTTCCTGAATTGTTTTAAATGGTATTGTTTCTGAAATATCCGCTATTTTTAAAACAGCTTGTTCTGTAAATGTTCCTCTCGGACCCAAATATCCTACTTTCATATTTGCCCTCCTTAATCAGTAATTTCAGTATAAATAGAAAAGTATATTTTATTTAAAATTTCATATAAACGCGTTTTGTGTTTTTTAACACTGAAAGAGTGAAGAAATTATTGAATAAAATATTTTTCTATACAAATTTTTTTTGAATTGCTGTAGTATAGCGTGTAATTTTATAAGTTTTAAAATATTTTAACATATTTTTTAAAATTATTCCATTAAAATATTTATATATTTTAAATTTTGTGCTATAATAAAATAAAAAAACTAAGGAGGAGATATAAATGGACTTTTCTATGACTTTTGAATTTTCAGAAAATCCTAAAAGTTGGTTGATTAATATTGAAGGTGAGGTGGATATTTTTAATTCGGCTGAAATGAAAACAAAGCTTATTGAACTTATTGAGGAAAATCCGGCGGATATAAAAATTGAGTGTTCAAAACTTACTTATATTGACAGTACGGGTCTTGGAGCTTTGATTGCTGTTCTGAAGAAAATAAAAGAATATGAAAAATCGATTTATTTTCAGAATTTGAAACCAAGTTTATCTAAACTTTTTAAAATAACAAATCTGGATAAAGTTTTTATAATAGAGGGTGATTCAGATGAATAATAATGAACAGATTAAACTTACTTTGCCGATTAACGCGGCATATGTTTCCGCGGCGAGACTTACCGCGTCTTCGGTAGCCAATCGTCTTAATTTTGATATTGAGGAAATTGAGGATATTAAAGTCGCGGTCTCTGAAGCCTGCGCTTACATAATCAGAGAAAATTCTTTTAATTCTAACGGGGATTTTAAAATTGAATTTGATTTGTCGGCTGATAAAATCAAGATTACTTTGTCTATTGAGGTTAATGATAACAAATTTGAGGTTGATGACGCGGAAATGAGCTTGCTTGTTATTAAGGCTGTTATGGATAGTTTTAGTGTTAACTGTGAAAATGGAATATTTAATATGATTATTGAAAAAAAACATATTCAAACATCTTTTGACTCATAATTTTATGGTAAAATTGATAGTTCCGGCTTATTTAATTTACTGATGAGTATTGTTATGTATTTATGTATTATTATACAGCGTGTGATTTGAGTTTTTATTATATGCCTTTTTTGCAAGAGTTCTTAATTTCTACTTATGAAAAGCCGAGGAAAAGGAGGCTTGTTTATGACACAAAATAAATTTGACGTATCTTTTCAAAGTGATATTTATAAAGTTAATGATATTGTTGACAATTCTTTGAGGTTTTTGAAAAATAATTTTCCGCTTCTTAATGACAATAATCTTATGGAATTTAGACTTATATTTTGTGAACTATTGTTTAATGCCGTTATTCATGGAAACAAGCAGGATGCTGGAAAAAATGTTTTTTTTAGTATTAATGTTACGGGTGGTTATGTTAATTCTATTGTTTCTGATGAGGGAAATGGTTTTGATTATAATAAGGCTTTGAAAATAAGTTGTATGGCAGAAAATATATTTCTTGAAAGCGGCAGGGGCATCCGACTTGTTAAATCGTTGGTAGACAGGCTTGACTTTGATACAAATGGAAGTACTGTTAAGTTTTGTAAAAAGGTGGAATCAGATGGATAGAATTTTGGTTGCTGACGGGAATGAAAACACTGTTGATTTAATCAGCAAAATGCTGTTTAATTCTGATTATGAAATTTATACCGCTAATTCGGGAAATGTAGCTTTGGCGAAAATTGAGGTTATTAAACCTGACCTTATTATCATTGATACTGAGTTTTCTGACATAAGTGGTTTTGATATTTGTAAAAAAATTAAATCTAATACAGAAACAGATTATATTCCTATTCTTATGCTGATTGCTGTTGAGACAAAGGACGTTCTTTTAAGGTGTGTGTATTCAGGTGTTGACGACTATATTTCTAAAATATTTGATGGAACTATTTTTCTCGCGAAAATTAATGCCCTTTTACGAGTGAAGCATTTAAGCGACCATATTAAAGCTCAATATAAAGAGCTTAAAGAAAAAAATGAGGTTATTGATTTTCAGCTTAAAATGGCTAGGCAAGTTCAACGTTCTATTATTGGAAAAATTGATATGAGTATTAACGGCGCTAAGATTTTAAGCAAGTA
Source organism: uncultured Eubacteriales bacterium (assembly GCA_949738935.1). Lineage (GTDB taxonomy): Bacteria > Bacillota > Clostridia > Lachnospirales > CAG-274 > MGBC114079. The sequence goes on from CATJCJ010000385.1 coordinate 11,268, forward strand.
TCTTCCGGCACTGGAAGTTGGAGGGGATTTTTTTAGCGTTAAAGAGATTGACGACAGTCATATCGGCCTTGTGATTGGCGACGTCTCGGGACATGGTATATCCGCCGCTCTCCTTACCGCGACAATATCTATGATGTTTGATAATATGGTTTCAAAGTATTCTATGCCAAACTTACTTTTAAGAGAAATGAATGAGCAGTTTTGCAAGCTTTTTAAACATACTGGCAATGAAATGTATGTTTGTATGTTTTACGCTATAATTGATACCGCTAATTATATTATTACTTACTCGAATGCCGGACAAGTATATCCTATTTTTGTTGATGATGATAAAGATGATGTTTTTGAGCTTGAAATCGGCGGGATGCCTATTGGTCTTATGAGCGAGTCTTTTTATGAAACTGAGAAAATGACTTATTCTCCCGGAGATTATATATTTTTTCATACTGATGGGTTATCTGATTTCTTTTATAAAAAAGAACCTGATAAGTTTAGTACTAAAATTAAAGAGTGCCTTAAAAAATATACTGTAAATTATGGGGATTCTTTGGAAAATATAATTGAGGCTATTCTTAATGAATTTTATGATTATGAGGATAAAAATAAGTATGAAAAAGATGATATAAGTGTTATTCTTTGTAAACTGTGATTGTCTGTAAAAATGTTTGAAGTTTAAAACACTTGTTTCTTTGAAAATTTTATTTAAAATTAAATTTTTTGTGTTGCATAATTTTTGAAATTGTGATATATTATTAACATTATTATAATATAATCAATAGCTTTGACAAAGAGAAGTAGTAAAAGAGAAACATATCAGGGAGCGGACAACGTGACTGGAATTGTCTGTTATGACACTCTTTTGTGAATAACACTTTTGAGCTTACTTTTTGAAAAGTTTTTTCTTATTAGAAAAGTGCGGTTTACACTCGTTATTGTGTTTCTTAAGTGGGCAATTCGCTTTTAGTTTTTGTCAATTTGGGTGGTACCACGGATTTTTTATACTTTTCCGTCCTAAAAATTATTTTTTGGGACGGATTTTTTATGTTTACTTTGGGAGGTAAATTTTAATGGTTAAGGTAAATGGTGAAATTAAAAATGGTGATTTGGAAATTGAACAGCTTATATCTCTTAAGGGTGATGCGAGAAAGGGGGTTTCCGTTCATGGTATGATTTATAATATTCGAGATATGGGAGATTTCGCTTTTGTTATTTTGAGAAAAATTGGCGGTCTTATTCAATGTGTTTATAATAAAACCGGTGATGAAGAGGAAAAAGAAATTCTCAAAGAGGAAAATTCTGTTGTTATTATTGGTGATGTTGGTGATGAGCCAAGAGCTGTTAATGGTATTGAAATTGTTGTTTCTGAAATAAAGCTTTTGTCTTCTCCGGCGGAAGAACTTCCGTTTGCTATTAACAAGCGAAATCTTAATATTTCTATTGAAAATGAACTTCCTATTCGGCATATTGTTTTGAGAAATGAAAAAAGGAGGTCAATTTTCAGGCTGCAGTCAGGTATTGTTCAGGCTTTTAGAAAGTATCTTGAACAAAATAATTTTACTGAGATTTTCTCACCTAAAATTGTCGCCGCGGGCGCTGAGGGCGGTGCTAATATTTTTAAACTTGAGTATTTTGGAAAAAAAGCTTATTTGGCTCAAAGTCCGCAGTTTTATAAACAAATGCTTATTCCTGTTTATGAGAGGGTTTTTGAAATCGGTCCTGTGTTTAGAGCCGAAAAACACGAAACAGTCAGACATCTTAACGAGTATATTGGTGTTGATTTTGAAATGGGATTTATTAAGAGTTTTTATGATATTATAAATATGGAAACAGGTATGCTTAAATTCGCTTTTCAATATTTAAAAGATAATTACAATGATTGCCTTAAAAAGCTTAATGTTGAGCTTCCTGTTATTAATGAAATTCCTTGTGTTAAATTTAAAGACGCTAAAGAAATGGTCGCCGCTAAATATAACAGAAAAATTCGTGACCCATATGATTTGGAGCCTGAGGAAGAAAGACTTATAAGTCAGCTTTTTAAGGAAGAACACAATAGCGATTTTGTTTTTGTCACTCATTATCCTATTAAAAAACGTCCTTTTTACGCTATGGACGACCCTGAAAATGAAAAGTATACACTGAGTTTTGACCTTCTTTACAACGGTATGGAAATTACAACCGGGGGTCAGCGTATTCACGATTATCAAACTCAGGTTGACAAAATGATTTCAAAGGGGCTTGAGCCGAAAGATTTTGAGAGTTATCTTATGCTTCATAAGCAGGGCTGTCCTCCTCATGGTGGTCTTGGAATGGGGCTTGAGAGATTTTTAATGAAAATTATTGATGAGAAAAATATAAGGTCAACGTCTATGTTCCCAAGGGATATAAACAGACTTAACCCTTAAGATATAGTCAATGCACTTAAAAATAAACAAGTCCGACGGCAAAAATTATTTTGTTCTTTTTCAAGTGTATTGACTATAAAAACTATGGAGCGTAAAAGTTTGTTGCTTTTTAAAAATAAAAAAAGGAGGATTTTTTAATATGCAGATTGACGGTAAATTGGTTGAGTATTTGGAAGACCTATCAAGGCTTAAGCTTTCAAAAGAAGAAGAGGAAAAAGCTAAAGTTGACCTTGAGAAAATTTTAAATTATATAGACAAACTTGATGAATTGGATACGGCTGATGTTGAGGCTGTTTCTCATCCGTTCGCTTTTACAAATAATTTTAGAGAAGATTTTGTTGTCGCTTCCGCTGACAGAGATGTTATTCTCGCGAACGCGCCTATGAAAAAAGATGGATGCTTTAAAGTTCCGAAAACTGTTGAGTAAGGAGAGTGTATTATGGATTTTTCCGGTAAAACTGCTCTTGAGATAGGGCGGATGATTAAAAATAAAGAGGTTAGTTCTGTTGAGGTTACAAAACAGATGCTTGATAATATTAAATCAGTTGAAAAAGATGTTAACGCTTTTATATCTGTGTTTGAGGAAAGTGCCCTTAAAGACGCTGAAAATATTCAGGCTAAAATTGATTCGGGAGAGGAGCTTTCTCCTTTGGCTGGTGTTCCTATGGCTATCAAAGATAATATTTGCGCCAAAGGAACAAATACAACTTGCGGTTCAAAAATGCTTGAGAATTTTGTTCCGCCTTATAACGCTACTGTTGTGGACAAGCTTAACGCCGCTGGCGCTGTTGTTTTGGGTAAACTTAATATGGATGAGTTCGCTATGGGAGGTTCTACCGAAACATCATATTTTGAACCAACTAAAAATCCTTGGGATTTGGAAAGAGTTCCCGGAGGGTCTTCGGGAGGCTCAGCCGCCGCTGTTTCCGCTCAAGAGGCTGTTTACACCCTTGGTTCGGACACGGGAGGTTCAATCAGACAGCCATGTTCTTTTTGCGGGGTTTCCGGCATTAAGCCTACGTATGGCGCTGTTTCAAGATATGGACTTGTGGCTTTCGCTTCGTCTCTTGACCAAATTGGCCCTGTTGGACGTGATATTAAAGACTGTGCGTCTGTTCTTGAAATCATTTCGGGTCATGATATTAAAGACTCAACATCAATTAAAGAAACTTCTTTTGATTTCTCAGAATCTTTTGACGGTGATGTGAAAGGTCTTAAAATCGGTATTCCAAAAAATTATTTTGGAGATGGTTTGGATTCTGATGTGAGAGATTCTGTTCTTGCCGCTTCCGAGACTCTTAAGGGGCTTGGCGCTGAGATTCAAGAGTTTGATATGCCTATTGTTGATTACTCAATTCCCGCTTATTATGTTGTTGCCTGCGCTGAGGCAAGCTCAAACCTTTCAAGATATGATGGTATTAAATATGGCTTTAGGAGCGAGAAAGGTGACGGTATTCTTGATGTTTTTTATAACTCCAGAAGCGAGGGCTTTGGCATGGAAGTTAAGAGACGTATTATGCTTGGTTCTTTTGTTTTAAGTTCAGGATATTATGACGCTTATTATAAAAAGGGGCTGCAGGTTAGAGGTCTTGTTAAAAACAGCTTTGAGGAGGCTTTCTCTAAGTATGATATGATTTTGAGTCCTACCGCTCCGACAACTGCTTTTAAACTGGGTGAGAATACTTCTGACCCTCTTAAAATGTATTTGGGTGATATTTATACTGTTTCGGTTAATCTCGCGGGTGTTCCCGCCGTTAATGTTCCTTGTGGGTTTGGTAAAAATGGCATGCCTATTGGAATGCAGCTTATAGGAAAAGCTTTTAGTGAGCCTGTATTGGTTAAAGCCGCTTACGCTTTTCAGTCAAATACGGAATTCCATTTGAGTAAACCTGAAATTGTTAAAGGAGGCAAAGCATAATGAACTATGAAACTGTTGTTGGTCTTGAGGTTCACGTTGAACTTTCCACAAAATCTAAAATTTTCTGCGGTTGTACAACCGAATTCGGCGGCGAGCCTAATACTCATGTTTGCCCTGTTTGTACCGGTATGCCCGGAAGTCTTCCCGTTATGAACAAGGGTGTTGTTGAGTTTGCCATAAGGGCAGGTCTTGCTCTTAACTGCGATATTACAAGACATAATAAATTTGACAGAAAAAATTATTTTTATCCCGACCTTCCTAAGGCTTATCAGGTTTCTCAGCTTTATTTGCCAATCTGTCAAAACGGTAAAGTTGAAATTGAGGCCGATGGTGTAAAAAAATATATTGGTATTCATGAAATCCACATGGAAGAAGATGCCGGAAAGCTTATTCACGACCCATGGGATGAGTGTACCCTTGTTGACTATAACAGATGCGGCGTGCCTCTTTTAGAGATTGTTTCTGAACCGGATTTTCGAAGTGCCGAGGAAGTTATCGCGTATCTTACAAAACTTAGGGATATTATGATGTATCTTGGGGTTTCTGACTGTAAGATGCAGGAGGGCTCTATGCGTGCCGATGTAAATGTTTCTGTTCGTCCTGTGGGACAAAAAGAGTTTGGTACAAGAAGTGAAATGAAAAATATGAACTCTTTTAAGGCTATTTACAGAGCTGTTAAATTTGAGGCTAAACGTCAGATTGAAATTCTTGAGGAAGGCGGAAAGGTTGTTCAGGAAACAAGAAGATGGGATGAAAATAAAGACGCGAGTTTCGCTATGCGTTCAAAAGAAAACGCTCAGGATTATCGTTATTTTCCTGAACCGGATTTGCTTCCCATTGAGATAAGTGATGAATGGATTTCTGATGTTAAAAATAATCTTCCTGAACTTCCTGAGGCTAAAAGAACTAGGTATATAAGTGAGTTTGGTCTTAGTGAGTATGACGCCGGAGTTATTACTTCCGCTAAACAGCTTGCTTATCTTTTCGAGGATACAACAGCTATATGCGGTAAACCCAAAGAGGCTTGTAATCTTATTATGGGTGAGCTTATGCGTCTTTTGAGTGAAACGTCAACTTTACCTGAGGATATTGATGTTGACCCTAAAAAAGCCGCTGATTTGATTAATCTTATTGTTGACGGAAAAATTAACAGAAGTGTTGGTAAAGAAGTTTTTGAGGAAATTTTCAGAAATGATGTTGACCCTATTAAATATGTTGAGGAAAACGGGCTTATGATGCTTAATGATGATAGTCTTGTTTCTGATACTATTGATAAAGTTATAGCCGATAATCCTAAAAGTATTGAGGACTTTAAGGGCGGTAAAGAGAAAGCTTTTGGTTTTCTTGTTGGTCAAACAATGAAAGCGCTAAAGGGAAAGGCTAATCCTAAAAGTGTTAATGAGATTTTAAGAGAAAAATTGAGTAAATTGTAATTTTATAACAAGATTGTTTGATATTAGTTCTTCAAGGGGCAGTACCAATAATTATATGGTATTGCTCTTATTATTAAATTTTGGGTCAAGCTCTTTTTAAAGAGCTTGACCCAAAATTTAATAAGTGAAAACTATCGTTTTTGTCTGAAAATTTATAAAAAGGTATTGACAAAGAGGAAAATTGTGCTATACTATAAAACATAGTAATTCTATAGGAAATTATGAAAATTTTGTTTTTTTATAATTTAATAAATTTAATGGAGCGACAGCCAAACGCAGTTTCGCTTATAGCAATCAAACCTAAAAAATGTTATGTAAAGGAGATTGATAATTATGGCAAAAAGAGAGTGGAAATTTGAGACAAAACAACTTCATGTCGGACAGGAACAGGCCGACCCTGTTACAGACGCGAGAGCTGTTCCTATTTATGCGTCTACTTCTTATGTTTTTCATAACGCTCAGCATGCCGCTGATAGATTCGCGCTTAAGGACGCCGGAAATATTTATGGCAGACTTACAAACCCTACGCAGGAGGCTTTTGAAAAGAGAATCGCCGCTTTGGAGGGTGGGTCGGCAGCATTGGCTGTTGCCTCGGGGGCTGCCGCTATTACTTATACTTTTCAGGCTCTCGCAAAAGCCGGCGACCATATTGTCGCATCAAAAACTATTTATGGCGGAACTTATAATTTACTTGAACATACTCTTCCCGATTATGGGATAACGACTACTTTTGTTGACCCTGAGTCTGACAACGCTTTTGAAAACGCTATAAAAGAAAATACAAAAGCTGTTTTTATTGAGACTTTGGGCAATCCTAACTCTAATATTATTGATATTGAAAAAGTCGCTAAAATAGCTCATAAACATAAAATTCCTTTGGTTGTGGACTCAACTTTCGCTACGCCGTATCTTTTGAGACCTATTGAGTATGGCGCTGATATCGTTGTTCACAGTGCAACTAAGTTTATTGGAGGGCATGGAGTGGCTATTGGTGGTGTAATTGTTGACAGCGGTAAATTTGATTGGAAAGACTCGGGAAAATTTCCGGCGTTTTTTGAGCCTAATCCCTCTTATCATGGTGTTAGTTTTACAGAGGCGGCAGGTCCCGCGGCGTTTGTTACTTATATAAGAGCAATTTTACTTCGTGATACGGGAGCTACTGTGTCTCCTTTTCATGCCTTTTTATTTTTGCAGGGACTTGAAACTCTTTCTTTAAGAGTTGAGAGACATGTTTCAAATGCTCTTAAAATTGTTGAGTATTTAAATAAACATCCTTTGGTTGAGGCTGTTCATCACCCATCATTGGAAACGGAACCGAGTCATGAGCTTTATAAAAAATATTTTCCTAACGGCGGTGGTTCTATATTCACTTTTGAAATTAAAGGCGGCGTCAGTGAGGCTCAAAGGTTTATTGATAATCTTGAGATTTTCTCACTCTTGGCTAATGTGGCTGATTTGAAATCCCTTGTTATTCATCCGGCTACTACAACTCACGCTCAATGCACAGAACAAGAGCTTAAGGAGCAGGGAATTAAACCAAATACAATAAGACTTTCTATAGGTACGGAAAATATTGATGATTTGATTGGAGCTTTGGAAGATGCTTTTTCAACTTTAAAATAATGAAAGAATGAGTTTTATGGCTAATATATATAAATAACTGACCTTATTGGAAGAACACCATTGTTGGAAATTGTAAATTATAAAAAGGAAAATGATTTACAAGCCACTATTTTAGCTAAACTTGAGTATTTTAATCCCGCGGGTTCTGTTAAAGACAGAATTGTTAAGAAGCTGTCTAAAATCTAAAAAAGCCAGTTAAAATTTCATTTTTTTGGATATTTTAATAGTTTTTAGACAGGCTCTAATAAAAATTGATAAAATTCTTTTAAAAAGGGAAACGTTTTTTGCGTTTCTCTTTTTTTGGAAAAATTAGTGTATTTTTTATGATGGGCTAGAGCGTATCTGAAAACTAAAATATGCACAAAAAATTATAAAAAATAAAACGAAATTGAATCATTTTCGTTTATTTTTTATAATTTTTTGGATATTTTGCATATATAAAGGATGATTTATGATAGTTTTCAGATACGCTCTA
>CATJCJ010000386.1 GCA_949738935.1 uncultured Eubacteriales bacterium
TCCCGACAGCAGGGTCACAGCCATAATCACACCTGAAAACAGAGTAGAGACCATCAAAAGCTGGCTGGCAGATTCCCCTGCCATCTCCATTTTCTCCCCACCAATATACTGGCTGACAATCACGGCGCCGCCCGACGCCAGTGCCGTAAAAAGAAAGATAAAAATGGTATTGAAGGAATTAACCAGTGACACCCCGGACACCGCAGCTTCCCCTGCATAACTAATGACAAAAGTGTCTGCCAGCCCCACCAGTATAACCAGAAGCTGTTCCAGAAACAGAGGGGCAATCAGTCTCCTTAAATCCCTATTGCTAAACACAACTTTTCACCCCTGCTTTTTGCATCAAATGTACGCCCCAAAATAGCATATTTCCTATAACTTTGTATAAGTTTCATCATCCACAGCCTCCAGCCACTCGTTGCTGGTATCCACACCGGGAACTTCCACAGCAATATGGCTGAACCAGCTGTCTGCCTTTGCCCCATGCCAGTGCTTGACTTCTGACGGTATTGTAATAACCGTACCCGGCTCTAAACTAACCGGAGCCTTTCCTTCCTCCTGATACCAGCCGCTTCCTGCCGTACAAATTAAAATCTGCCCGCCTCCGCTTTTCGCATGATGGATATGCCAGTTATTGCGGCAGCCCGGCTCAAACGTCACGTTTGCCAGAAATACGGCATATTCCCCCGGATGGGTAAGCGGCTTTAGATAGGAATTGCCGATGAAATACTCCGTAAACGCCGTATTGGCATCTCCCAGCCCAAACACATTCAACTTGTCAAATTCTTCCTTGTTATTCACCTTCATACTAAGACCTCCATTCATTTTTTATCTGTGATGAGCGCAACCTCAAGACCAAAGATTAACCCATATGTTTTGCGTTTACTTTATCTTATTACGATACCTTGAAAATGTCTAATGCTTATATTATATCGTTAAAAATGCTTGAAAGGCATAGTTGCAGTGAAAAAGTAACCGTTACGTCTCCATCCCCGAACGCATCCAGCAATTCCTCGCCTGTTACTCCCTCAATTTTTCCCAGTCTGGTAAAATTCCACGAATTTTCATCATAATAGATTACCAGCGAATTTCCCTGATAGAGAATCAAATCTCCTGCTTTTGTGGTAATTTCCTCGTCGTTTGTTGGCAAATCTTTCCCGATCGGCCCCATTTTTTCCATATTACCATAATCGCTCATGTCAATCGTCAACGGACCTTCTGCAAGCAGTTCCTTTAACGCATCCGCAGAGGAATTGTCAGCAAGCGTTGCAGTAAATACGGTATCTCCCGCTGTAATCGTAATTTCATTCTATTTCGTGCTTTTTGGAGCATCATCTTCCGTCTTGTTATCTCCTCTTTCCTTTTCCGGCACTTCTGTTTCTGTGGCAGAATCCGATACACTCCCTGAAACTTCCGAATGCATCTTTGTGTTGTTTTTTTCACTTTCGCCCGAACTGCCGCAGGCAGATAAAACACAAATCATCACCACAATGAATAAACCAAAAGCCATTTTTCTTTTTCCATGTCTCATAACGCACCTCCAATATTAAAAGCTTTCCTGATACTCTGTTCCCCTTGTTTTTTCGCACACGCCTGATTCGTTCAGAAATTTATTTTTATTTTTCCATTCTTATCCCGTCTGAAATTCCGAAAGAAATTCCATGCCACCTTTGCTTCCTCCTGTCTCGGCCTGTGTTCCTCATCCTCCACAATAACAAGCTGGGCAAACGGTACAGAATACCCTTTCTTGTTATAATCGCTAAAGAACCATTTCCTCCCGTTCATCGTGGTCGTTCTGGTATGGTCCGGCGGATAGCCCCAATACGGAGTCTTTTTATAATCTGTCTTTGTCTGGGAAGTAATCATTTCATTATACAGAAACAGCGAACGGATAGCATCCCTCTCGTCGTCCATGACGGCAACTGCCCCAGAACCCATCTTTTCGGTAAATTCTCCATCGCCCTGCACAACCTGAAATGGCATGTCATACCGGCCAAACACATTGTTTTTATTATCAATATCAACCATCCATCCCATAGCGGAAACCGCTGCAAAGTATTGCGGATAGTCTCTGGTCAGTGCAACAGAAGCCGCACCGCCATTGGAAAACCCGGTAGAATAAATGCGATCTGTATCAACCGGATAATTCTTAATCATATGCTTTACTGCGGAAATGAGAAATCCGGTCTCACTGTATGTCGCATAATTATTATAATCCGGACTGATGACAATAAACTGCTCTTTCTCTGCCATCGAAACCCAGCCGCTTTTCACCACATTGTCCACCGGGTCACAGGACGTTCCACACATAAACAGCACCATCGGAACTTTTTTCGCCTCTTTTTTCTTTATTTTTTTGGGGATAAAGGCATATACTGTTTTTCCGCTTACCGTAAGTTTTTCCAACTTCTCCGCATCCTGCCTGTCATTTTTCCCGCCTGTCACAGAAACCCCGCAGGTCAGCTTTCGTTTTCCAACCATGTCGGTAATCTTCGCCTTTCCCTTCACAATGCCTTTTTTTGTCACAGACGTCACCTTCCGATTCGATGATTTCCACTTTACTTTCTTTTTTGTGCCAATTATTTTCAGCCTTTTCGTCTGCCCCTTCGTAAGTTTCAGTTTCGCCGCACTAATCCGTATCTTTTCAACCTGTTTCTTTCCACCTGCCGCATAACAGGAAATCGAAACACCTGAAATTATCACAAAGAAAAGGCACGCAAAGACTATTCCTTTTTTCCATTTCACCACGTCCATCTCCCTTCTGAGGTTTTCAGCCATCCTCATGGCCGAACTTCTTTTCATCAAGCAAAATAATTTTCATACTTCGGAACATGCCGGCTCCGCCGGCACAAACATGGGGAAGAATGCTGCTTTGCAGCAAGCCCGTTTTACGGGCGTTTCTTCCCACATGAATATCATTCATGTGGTGAATGGTCTTTTCATTCACACTTCCGCCATTCTATGAAGTTTTGCAATATCCTCATCCGTACGCTTTCCATAGATTAAAATCCCTGCCAGCGCTTTTTCTAATCCCTCATACTCATCCTCACTCAAAAAGACATCCGCAGCCCCAAAGTTTTCTTCCAGCCGTTTTTGTTTCCTCATACCGGGTATCGGTACAATATAGTTTTTTTATGAAGCATCCACGCAAGGGAAATCTGTGCCGGGGTAAACCCGGTATCCCATGCCAGGCTCTGCAGCAAATCAAGCAGCGGCTGGTTACGCTCCACATTTTTCGGTGCAAATCTTGTGATTACCCGCCTTACGTCATCTCCGCTATAAATCTGCTCTTTTGCATATTTTCCACTCAGGAAACCACTGGCAAGCGGCGAAAAAGGAACAAACCCTATCCCCAGCTCCCCGCAGGCCGGAATGACGTCTTTCTCGTACATTCTTTCCATCATGGAAAATTCACTCTGGACTGCAGCAAGTGGTGTCACCGCATTTGCCCTGCGTATCTGGTTTTCTGTCGCCTGCGACTGCCCCCAGCCACGGATTTTCCCCTCCTGTATCAATTCGTAAAATGTAGCCTATCCCTGCAATCCCTTGTAAACACTGGCTTTAACGCAATACACAAATGTGTTTTGTGTTCCCTGTTTTATTATCACTTCCCATATCTTCTGACACAAGAAAAGAAAAGTTTTCCTGTAGTATCTCAAATGTTACAAGTAAAAGAACCAATGATATCATGGTGCTTGTCACTGGTTCTATGTATTCTGTATGACTAACAGACACTGTATCAGATTCAAATTCTTTCTGTTTAGAGTCCTATGTAGTTTGGCATTTTTCCGCTGAAGCTATGCCAATTGGTTCTGTTGCTGTTCATCCAGCTATCAATTGCCTGATCAAAAATTATTCCATAATCTTAAGACATATATGAATCAAAGTTGTCTTTTTCCCATTTCGATTATGTATTGTACATATATACCTTATGTCAGTGTAATCATATTCCTTTTCCACTTTATCATCTATAGCAACTAAGTTGTATGGATACCCATAGTTTCTTATATGCACAACATATTTTTCCCAAAATTTACCAAAATTCTTTGTTTTAACATATGAGATCAAATAATTAATCTTATTTCCCGTTATGTCATATTTATAAACTTTTTCAATATGTTCATCTAAATATGCCTTCTCGAATCCATTCAAATTTAAAGCCTCAATAATTGATATTGGATTGCCATCTTGATGTATTAAAATATCAACTTCTCCAGACGATATGCCAGAAGCAGATTTCCCTTGACGTGTCTGGTCCTTTACTTGATATCCTCTGGTCTCTAAAATATCTCTAACAAAATCATTTCTCTGATCTTCAGAAACATTAATAAACGTAGTATTTTTCTGTAATTTGATACAAGCATTAAACAAGTCATTAAACACTTCTTCCTGAGTTACATTTTTCACTTCATTATCAACGTAGCATCCAACACCTATCACACAGATTCGTTTCCCTTCCAAAGAATGAACTATATATTCAGCTTGTAGATATAATGCAATTCGCTGTAGAGCTAAATTTACAATATGTTCAATATCTATCATTGCATCAATCCCAATAATATTGTAGCCATTGCCCTTTTTCTCAACTCCAATCAAAACATATCCATACTCCTTAGTTATTTTAGCTACATTTTCAATCAATTCTGCAATTATCTGAGGTCTCAATTCATATTCCCTGCAAATCACATCATCGGCACCATTTGATAATCTTTCTAATACTTCTTTTATATTAATCATATCTACACCTTCTTCAACGGAATTTTATTTATTCCTGTAAGTTTTAATATCTTTCCAAATGTAAGTTTCTCTGGTTCCTTCTTTCCATCTTCAACCCACAGTTCCCAGTCTTTATTATAATCAAGCATATTTCTCTCTGAATCATAATATATTGCAACATATCTATAATCCGACGGGCGTGCTATTAGATATATTTGTTCGTTATTCTTTTCAATAATAAACATCGTTTTATCTATTTCTATAATATTTGTTAAATCATATTCTGGTTTCATTTTCAAATAATCTATAATATTATTTTTAGCTCTCTCCAATATTTGATTTACATAGTCATATTTTGAAACATCATGAGATGATGTATAATGAAAGTTTTCCTTAAATACTTGCATATTTAGAGCCTCTTGATACTGTTCATCTGACGTTATACCATATTGAATCAGCATTTCCTCTTCACTTTCTCCCTCCGCAAAAACGACCGTTTCATTTATTTTTTTCTCTTCAGTCATTTTTTTAAAAGCATCTTCCAAGATACTGATATTATCAATATTGTATTTTTCTAGAATAGAATCTATTTGCTCTGCTTTTTTCATGTTTTCAGCTATTTCTTCATCATTATACAGCCAATGTATGTTATCACATATATCTTTAAAATATTTTAGCGCCATATCTGAATTATCTTTTACCCAATAATAAAATTTTTTAAAAGTATCCATTACAGTTGGCTCCTGAATTTTAACAGAACCTTGGTTATTTTTTACATATGAAATAATATGTGGTGCAACATCAGCGATTCCTTTAGTACGATTATCTGGTAAAGGTATAAACACCTCGGTCAATAATAATTCTTCTTTTATATCATATCCTGCAAAACATGAAATACATTTTAGTATATCATCCATCTCTCCATCGTCCGCAAACAATTCTTCTTTTGATTTGAATCTGCCATTTTGATTTGGCAAAATAGTTTTTTCTTTTCTATCCAAAAGAAAACCATATCCTGCCTTTTTTATAAAATCAATAAATCTAGCAATCCATTTTTCTATACTTTCTTCTGTAGTATTAACTATAAAATCAAGGGTTCTCAAGTCTTTATATTCGCTTATTTCATTTACAGCTTTAATACATAAGTATTTTATTGATTTTTCCAGTAATTCTTCCGAAATAATGGAAACCTTATGCCTTACAGCAAATCTTTCTGGAAATATGACATCAGCAAATCCCAAAAATTCTTCCTGCTTTTTTCTTAGATCAGTTATTTTTTTCTCATTTGTAAATATTGCAATTAATTGACTATATACATTTTCTTCTTGTTCAGGACTCTGAGAAAGTCCATTTGTAATTTCCGCAAAAACATCATGTATTGAACAACTTGGCATATCCATCCAATCTAAAACAACAATATTTCGATCTAGGAATCCATTTCTACAATTATCTTGTACATAATCCAAAATATCCTTATATGCATCGTCAATGTTCACATCAACCGATAGCGTATCGCATGCACAAAAAACACCATTTTGATTAGGAAAAATAATCGAGTGATTATTTTTTATATAATCTATTACTCCTTTATCTTTCGAAATTAAAACATAAAACTGATTGAGCCATTCTTCTCCCTTTTTAGGTATTTTTTCTTCTAACACAGTTATACTTTTTAATCCCTCTACATATTTTACTAGACTCTGTAATGTAAATTTATTACACCCCTTCCATAAAGAAAAATACCACTCGTCAATCTCTGTCTCATTAGTTACCATATGTGGCATCAATTCTGAAACTAATTCCCACATTTCTTTGCGTACATTGGCATCATTATCATCAATAATCCATATATTCATTTTTCCCAATTCATCTTGTAAGGCTATCCTTTCCCCTACTTTATTATCAATAATCGGTATAGTGGAGATAATGTTTTTACACTCATCAACAATGTTTTTTTCTATCCACTTAGTACTTAACCATGTTTTTTCTTTTTGTGAACGAATTTTCACAAAATTATATACTCCCATCCACCCTCTGTTTGATATATAAGACAAAAACTCCTTATACAATCTAACCGCTTCATTCATAAGTTTCTTATTATCGTTTGTCTCAGGTTCATCTACATCTTTTAAAAAGACTCCGTTTCTTGGCTCAGTCGGATTAAATTTAGAACTATTCATAACTGCCGGAAAAGCAAAATCTTCTGTTCCTATTAATGGAAAATCACAAAAAACTCTTGGCAATTTTTTTGAATATTCTTTTATCAATACACATTTTCCTTTTTTCTCCAATTCTGTAACTACTGATACATTTTCTCCTTGAATGCTAGCAACATAAATCATATATTCTTGTTCATTCCTATTTAGAATAACTTCTTGTACATTTATATTGTCTTTTTTTGATAACCGTATATTTCCTCTCTTAAACTCCCATGCATATTCTTGTACATAAACAGATTTAATCTCTGGTACAAAAACGAAAACATATGGCATTGCAACATAAAGACTTTCCAATCCCTCTTTTGCAATGGTAAGACTTTCTTGATCAAGAAAATACGTAAAACAAGTATTAAATGACATCTCATTAAAATCATCAACTATCTGACCATTTTCGATACAATGTTTTAATTGTTCAAAACTTTCTTTATTTCTATTAATAATTCCTTCTCTTGTCGATTCCGAACGATTTATTTCTAACTCTATTTTTCTAAGTTCATTATTATCATTTTGTAAAACGCCTGACACCATCACTTTCTCTGACAATAAATGTGTGGTCATAAATCCTGTTCCGAATTTGCCCGTGTTATTATTTAATTCATTTTTTTCATCTCTATCTTTTGTTGAAACTTGTTCTATCAAAAAAACAATATTTTGTATTGTAAATGGCTTTCCATTATGTGAAAATTGTAATTTTTTTTGCTCTTCATTAAAACTTATCATTATATCAACATTACCATTACTGTTAACTACATCTTTGGCATTTTGAATAAGTTCCCAAACCCATCTACAGCGGCTTTTATCATCTGAACTTTGTTTCAATCCTTTTAATGAATCAATTATCTTATTGGCAACATTTGTATCATGTGCTTTTTCCCGCACTTCTTTAATAATATTTATATCCATTCTTATTCCTTTCCCATAATGCTTCACTATTTATATTGTATTTTCATTATATATCATAACAAAAAATATATTTCATTTTGCATTGTATTAAACATACATCGATAAAAAACAATATTACATGCTTATTATACAACAAAAATCTTCTAATTGATAGACATGTTTGATTTTATCTACTTTTATCTACTAAATCACAATTTTTTATATTCACATCGTTTACAGGCTCTTTATCAAATTCAGATTCTTCTTCCCAAGGGCCTTATGTAATTTGGCATTTTCTTTTTTCAGCTCTGCGTTCTCCCGCTGTAACTGTGCCAGTTGGCTTTGCAGTTGTTCTATCCTGCTATCCATCGCCTGATCTAAAATCTTCCGTCTCGGATTTACTGTGCCTGCCTGCTGCTGTATGGCATCTTCCAGTTCTTTCCGGACTTCAGCGTTCTTATAGAAAAAACCTCTTGACAGTCCGGTCAGCTTTATCAGTTTTGGCACGGATATCCGTTCCCCATCTTCCATCAGCCGCCGGATGGCGATTTTAGCACTGGTTATCTTTTCTATGCTCCGTTCCCTGTTGGCAGCAATCATATTATCGTATTTGTTCATATTCATCACCCCATCCTTCCAAATTATTCAGAATGATTCTGCTCATCTCGTCTCTGGCTTTCCGTGTCTCGTCTGCCAGTAGCTGATTGCTCATCTTCCGGTAATACTTGACATTGCTCAGTCTCTTGTGTCCCAGCAACTTTGCGATGGTCCAGTCATCCAGATGCAGTTCCGTCAGTTTGACACCGTAATAATGCCGGAACATATGGGAATTGAAACCGAATAGTTTCCCATCATCGTCCAGCAGATTTTTTCTCCTTACCATCCGCAGAACCTTATTTTTGATTGTGGTATACTGCAATGGACGGCTAATATCTTTTTCATCTACAAAAATGTACCCAGCATTATCCCCATGCCTGCTTTTTGTATACTCTATGGCTTTCTGTATCAGCAGCGACACTTCCCCGCTGACCATCTCATCCTGTGTTTTGTAACACATTTGTGTACTTATTTCCACTTCAAAACCATATTTTTACATCTATTCTTTGGCTCTGTGGAAATTATTAGAGCCAGCAGTTGCATTTCTTCATTAACCTATTCTAGGCAAATCTTCATAACTTTTTCGAAGATATAGATATTTTTATCTATCATCTCCCGTATAACAGGTTTTAGCTCACATATATGTCCCTGCCGCTTTGCCTTAATCAGAACACCAAGTGTACCCATTACGGATAGTTTCAAGTATTTTGCAGGCCTTTTTGCATTGGCATCGTCTATAATAACTATATCCACATTTTTCTCTTTCGGTAAAATCATAACCTCCACCTCACCATCATGTAATTGCGTTTTGAACATGGATTTTGGTCATCTAGTTCTCTATCTTTTCCAAATGAATCCAATCAAGGGCATTATCCACCTGCTTTTTTCATAAACTTCCCCTATTTTTCAGGGTTTATCAACCCTCATATAATAAACTGCTATGTATTTTCCCTTGTTTTTGCCCTTACCAGCCGAAACAAGGGAAAGTTTTTTATCATTCCTGACCACCTTATCTAAGAGCCTTGCGGAAGTCCGTTTCGCCTGCCTTATGGCGTGGGCGTAGACATTCATGGTGGTACTGACATCAGAGTGACCAAACAGTTCCTGCACGTCTTTCTGCGCTGCCCCGTTTGACATGAGATTGCTTGTATAAGTATGCCAGAGTGTGTGGAAATGAAAATCTTCCAGTTCCGGCAGTTTCCTGCGGGCAGTCTGGCAGGCGGTTTCCACTGTTGCAGGAAGTTCAAGACAGCCGTCCGACCGCAGGCAGACAAAGAAGATTTCTGTATAATCCGCTGGAATTTCCTGTGTCCCGTCAAGGCAGTAATACTCATAATACACCCTGTTCTTTTCCCTGAATTCTTTGTAATAATTCCTCTGGTACAGTTCCCCATACTGGAAACGGTTTTTATGCTGTGCCTTTTTTGTCGCCTTCAAAATATCAGCGAGGGTATCACAGAAATCCACAACACGCACCTTTTTCCTCTTTGTCTATAACAGCCGCCCATCGCCTCCGTCAGTTCCTCGTACTCGGATTCGGGATCAAGGCAGATGATGGTCTTGCCGGACTCCCGGATGTTAGTGAGAATCAGTTTCAGCAGATAGCTCTTTCCCTGCCCGCTGTTTCCAAGAA
>CATJCJ010000387.1 GCA_949738935.1 uncultured Eubacteriales bacterium
CGAAGCCTGATTTTTGCGGGAATACTCGAAGCGGTATTTCAAAAAAATCAGGCAAAGACAGGCGGAAAAAGATTTGTCAAGCTTTATTATGGAGGTTACTAAACAAGTCTATTAAAAGACGGTGATAAATTTGATAAAAGTAAGCCTTGTGGGAATTGGAATGGGAACCCTTAAAACTCTCACATCAGAGGCAAAAACAATTATAGAAACATCCGATATAATAATCGGCGCCAAAAGAATGACAGAAACAGCAAAAAATATTAACAAAAACAAAATAACTTTTGTATCATATAATCCAAATGAGATAGGAAATTTCATTGAAAATCTGAAAGAAAGCCACTCCATAGCTGTTCTCTTTTCAGGAGACACAGGCTTTTACAGCGGAACAAAAAAACTTCTTGACGTATTGGAAAATTTAAGAGCCTCAAAAAAATCAGATATTAAAATAGAAATATTTCCGGGAATATCTTCTATATCCTACTTTTGCTCAAAATTAAAGGTAGGATGGGAAGATATAAAGATATTGAGTCTTCATGGTAAAAAACAAAATCTTATTATGTATATTAAACGATATAAAAAAGTCTTTTCTCTTCTTAGCGGAAAAGACGATATAAAATATCTTCACGAAAAATTATTATATTATAAACTTGAAGACATTATATTACACATAGGACAAAGACTTTCTTACCCTGATGAGAAAATAATAAGTTGTAAAGCTTCTGAGTTATCATCAAATTTAGATATTAATAATTTTGACAACCTATCAGTAATTCTCACGGAAAACCCTCTCGCGGAAGACCTTTCTCTCCAAAACATAAGAGATGACCTTTTTGTAAGAGGCGACGTTCCTATGACAAAAAGCGAGATTCGAGCGTTAAGCATCTCAAAAATGTGCCTTTCCAAAAACTCAATTTTATACGATATTGGAGGCGGAACAGGTTCTGTATCCGTTGAGGCGGCGTTAAAAATAATTGACGGAGAAGTCTATTCTATAGAAAAGGACAAAAAAGCTATACGTCTGATAGAAGAAAACAAGAGAAAATTCACGGCGGACAACATTAACATTATAAAAGGAAAAGCACCCCAAGTATTAGAAAATCTTCCAAAACCGACTCACGTTTTTATTGGGGGAAGCTCCGGAAATATAGAAGAAATAATAAAATGTGTTTTAAATAAAAATCCCTTTGTAATAATAACCGCGACAGCGATATCATTAACAACTGTAGAACTCCTTCTAAATGTCACAAAAAGGCTATCTCTAAAAAGTGAAATTTTCTGTTTAAACATTTCAAAAAACAAAGCCATCGGAAGTCATAATATTATGTTAGCCCAAAATCCCATATATATTTTCATAATCAATCAACCTAAGGAAACACCGCATAATTAAAAAATAAAAATAGTTTTAGCGTGAGCGGCAAAAAAATTGAGCGGAAGTGCGGGTTTTTAAACCCGCTTGGAGCATATTTTTTCGCAAAATTATTTTTATTTCCTCTTTGTGCGGTGTTTCCCTAAAGAACCTGTCTAAAGAAAAATAAAGGGAGGATTATCAACTGTGATAAAAAATATTCCAAGAGTTGAGATAGTCGGAAACGCGAGCGGAAGCGGAAAAACAACAATTATATGCGGAATACTTAAAGCACTGAAAAACAGAGGAATAAATGTTTCCGCCTGCAAATGCGGTCCGGACTATATAGATACAATGTTCCACACAAAAGTTCTTGGTATTCCCTCAAATAATCTAGACAATTTTTTTTGTAATAACGAGCTTATGAGGGAACTCTTTTATAAGCACAACAAAGACAGTCAAATAACAATTATAGAAGGAGTTATGGGATATTACGATGGAATTTCAATGAGCTCCACAAAATCAAGCTCATACGATATAGGAAAATCCCTCAATAATACTCCTGTCATTCTCATAATTAACTCAAAAGGAATGGCGATAACAGCCGTTTCCATAATAAAAGGAATTGTAGACTTCAAAAAAGACAGCAACATAAAAGGCGTTATATTAAATAATATTTCAAAATCTGTATTTAAAAGTCTTAAAGAAATAATAAAAAAAGAGCTTAATATTGAGACCTTGGGATACTTTCCCTGGATAGAAAATATAAATATAAAAAACAGACATTTAGGACTAACCTTACCCGAAGACATAAAAGATATTTCCGAAAAAATCGAGACACTAGGAAAGACAGCCGAAGAATGTATAGATATCGATAAAATCTTTCATATCGCGAATATGTCTTCACCGATTAATTTTTCAGATAAAAAAAATAGTTTACAATCACCCGATAAAAAAATAAAAATAGGAATCGCTTTTGACAAAGCCTTTTGTTTTTATTATAAAGACAATCTGGAGCTTTTAGAAAGTTTAGGTTGTGAGCTGATATATTTTAGTCCTATAAATGATAAAAAATTACCAAAAGAAATATCAGGAGTTATATTAGGCGGAGGTTATCCGGAATTACACTTAAAAGAATTAAGCGAAAACAAAGAAATGCTCAAAGACATATCTCAAAAATTAAACGAGGGTATGCCTTGTCTTGCCGAATGTGGAGGATTTATGTACCTTCATAAGACAGCCTGTGACAAAAACGGAAAAACATTTAATATGGTTGGCTTCATAAACGGCAAAACATTTTTTCAAAAAAGTCTTTCAAAAAGATTTGGTTATATAACGTTAAACGCCAATCATGACAGTTATATACTGCGAAAAGGCGAAAAAATCAAAGCCCACGAATTTCATTATTGGGACAGTTCAGATAATGGCGGCTTATTTTTGGCTGAAAAGCCAACGGGTTCAAAAAAATGGAATTGTATACACAGCGTCAAAAACACAATTTGCGGCTACCCTCACATTTTCTATCATTCCAATCCAAAGTTTATTAAAAACTTCACAAAAAAATGTATTGAAGGTGAAAAAAATGTTAAAAAGCTTTAAAACGGTAAATGAACTTGCCGAAGCCGAAATAATAGAAAAAAAATCAAGATTTATCGCCACGGTAAAGCCTGTCTCATCAGAAGAGGACGCGTTAGAATTTATAGCGAGTTTAAAGAAAAAATACTGGAACGCCACTCATAACGTTTTCGCCTATCAAATAGGAGAGCGCGACGAAATCCAAAGACAAAGCGATGATGGTGAGCCAAGCGGGACAGCGGGGTTACCTGTTTTAGATGTTCTGCGAAGCGAAGACATAAAAAACACAGCGGTTGTTGTAACAAGATACTTCGGAGGAACACTTCTTGGAACAGGCGGACTTGTCAGAGCATACGGAAGATGCGCGAAAGAGGGAGTCCTTGCGGCAAAAATAATAAAAAAAATATTATACAAATATATATATATCACTGTCGATTACAACTCATCGGGAAAAATCCAATATGAAACTCTACAAAACGAGCATATAATTTATAATACAGAATATACCGACAAGGTAAAATTTACGATTCTTTGTGAAGATGACAAATCAGATGAATTTATAAAACACATAACAAATATTTCAAGCGGAAAAGCTTTAATTGAGGAAAGCGAAAAAAGCTATGGCAAATGGATAGACAAAAAGTTAATTATGGATTAAAGTCAAAAATTAGACCTGTTTAATAACTTAAGAGCCTGTCTAAAAACTATTAAAATTTCATTTTTTGGATATCTTAATAGTTTTTAGACAGGCTCTAATGTTTAAGCAGCTTTACCATATTAATATTATTTTGAAGGACAGCGTATTCATTTTTCTTATAAAACTCAAAAGCTTTTGAATTTTTATCTGTTGTAATCTCAATAACATCAACACCATTTAAAACAAAGTATTTTTGAATCTCCATAAGCATATTTGTTCCAATTCCTTTGCTTTGAAAATTTCTGTCAACAAAAATCTCAGCAATACGATATTTCTTAATTTTAAAATAGTCAGAAACAACTCCAAAACAACAGCCAACAATAACATTTTTTTTTAAAAAAACAAATCCTTTAAATTTAGGAGTTTTCAACATATCCGCGAAATAATCAACAATAGAGTTATATTCAAGCCAAAAATAATTAAAAGGCTCATTTTTATACACATCAAAAAAGATGTCAGCGCATTTTATCAAATACTTATCCTGAAAAATCTTAATCATCGGCATTAGCGATAACATTAGCAAAAATATCGCTCCATTGTTCATAAAGAGGTTTAATTTCATACTCAATAATATCAGCGACAAGATTTAAATCACCGTTTTCCATACCATCAACCATATCCGTAACAAACTGAGAAATTGTATGAGTATCTATTTTAATCTCTGTAATAGAAGCCGTATATTCAACAATCTGAATAACAGCGGAAAATCCCTCTGAAATCTGTATGAGATACTCATAATGTTCTTTTTTTCTTATACCCTTTAAAACATCGTCAATTTTAGAAAGAACTCTGTCAATATACTCAAGACCCTCTTCCAGCATCTGCAGCTTTTCTTTAATAAATTCATCAGCCATTTTCCATTTCCTCCTTTAAAGACTTCAGTGATTTAATAATTGCCTCAAATTCCAAAAGCCATTCTTTTCTTGTAAAAGCACCTTCGATAATAGGGTTATCACTATGTTCTCTTCTCACAACCGATAATAATTTATTGGCATCGCCAATATTTTGACCTAGATTTAAAATCATTTCAATTTTCTTTTTTGCCTTTTCAATTTTTTTATCATAGTCATCAAGTTGTCTTTCAATCTTAATAGCGCTTTTAATATTTGAGCTAAATTTCAAATATTTAATATACTTCTCAAAAAGAGCCTTTTGCTCATCAACAATTTTAATAATATCATCAAGTTCCGAAAATTCTTTGTAAAATTCCCCAAGTATAGCCTCTTTTTCTTCTTTTGAGAAAACAGGACCTTTACTAAAAAAATCATTCATAACATTATCAACGTCAGCGTCAACGCAATATTTATCAATAGCCTCACGAAGTGAAATAACTTCCGTGTTTTTAATAAGAGCTCCTCCCTCGGTGGCGTCAATCAAATTAAACTTCCATTTATAGCCTTCCGCGAACCTCTCAAACCAATTAATATAATAAACAAAAACAGCGTCAGTAAGAACAGTGCCTCCCCCGACAGCCGAAACATAAAATTTATCACGGTCAAGCTCGTCAAGGCTTTTCATATCATGCTCTGTACCCTTAACATGGAGCATATTGTCAGTATACGCCAAATCCTGACCAACAAGAATAATATTTTTAACACCCCAGCTGGCGGCTATAGCGGCACAGTCACAAGCGACAGACCCTCCGCCGTCAATATTATAAAAATCCTCACCATATTTATACTTAGAAAAAACAAACTCCTCAAGCCTGGTAGAAGTGGCTAATTTAACAATATGTTTGCCCTTATGAGCGTCAATAAAACCTTTTGGCACTGTAGGAGCGTAAATAAGAGGAATATTATCATACATACCGTCTTTCATGCCCTTTTGATTAGAGTCAATAGATACAATAAAATCAGGAATAATACCATTTTCCATAATAACCTTTGCCGCCATAAAAACAGAAATAATAGGAACTTTTCCTTTAATCTCTTTAAGCAGTGACATATTTTTTTGAAGAGAAGGTCCGGCGGCGACAACAACAGCTGTTTTTCCCTCAAAAATATCTTTCATATCAAAAATCGAATAAGAGGAAAGAGTATTCTCAAAATTACAATAAGAATTTTTTGTCCAATCCTCAGCAAAATGCCACGTAGTATTTCTTGTAACTTGGTTTATATCCATTAATTTTTTAATAACTCTAAAAAACTCAATTTGTTCATAAGCGTATATTTCCGCGTAAGTTGGAATAACAAGAGTTTTACAGCGCATATAAACCTTTTCATCAATTATAAACTGAAAAAATACATTAATATCATTTTCTCCGCCGCCCGAGACAACATATACCCTTTCATCATTAAAAATATCATTGCAAAAGCCGCTGTCAACAACTTTTGAAAAAACAGCGTTATCAGGTTCATAAATCACAATAAAATTCTGAGAACCAAATCTTTTAATTATCTCTCTGGCAAAATATCCAAGGCCAAATCCAAAAACAACCAATATGCTGTCACTTTTAAGCTCAATACTTTGAGCGAAATTTTCCGCCTCTCTTACAGGGTTATATTTACTGTGAGCATAAATGCTTTTTCCATCTTTATTTATTTTAAACGTCAAATCACCGTTTTTGCATTTTTCAAACTCAACATCAGAGTAATCTTCTCTGGCGAAAACAACATTTTTACCGCCTTTTTCAAAACTATAAGAGTCGCTCAAAAAAAACAGCCTCCTTTGTATCAAAATTTTTTCATAGTATCAATAACATATTGAATTTCCGAATCAGAAATTGAAGGAAACATAGGAATACTGACTTCTCTGGAATAAAAATCTTCCGCCTTTGGAAAATCTCCCTCTTTAAAGCCAAAATTACTTCTATAATAAGGCATAAGATGAAGCGGAATATAATGCACTTGAACCCAAATATTATTTTGCCTCATATACTCAAAAAACTTTTTTCTCTCATCAGTGTCTGAAAGGAGAACGGGATAAAGATGAAAAGAATTTACAGACTTTTCATCTTTATATCCTGAAATAACTTTAAACTTATCAGACTTTCCAAACTCAGAATAATAAATATCCGCTATCTCATTTCTTCGTTTAAGAAACTTATCAGCTTTCTTAAGCTGACTCTTGCCAAGAGCACACTGAATATCAGTAATTCTATAATTATATCCAAGCTCCCACATCTCATAATACCAAGGTTCAGAACAAAATTTCATTTTATCAGAATCTTTTGTTATCCCATGGTTTCTAAAAAGCTTAAGCTTTTCAAAAAAATACTCATTATTTGTCAAAATAGCTCCGCCCTCACCTGTAGTAATATGCTTAACAGGATGAAAAGAAACCATCGCCATATCACAAAAGTCAACAATATCAAAACCATCTTTTTTTGCCCCAAGAGCGTGAGCGGCATCATGAATAACAACAATACCTCTTTTACTCAAATCTCCATAAATTTTCTGAAGACCAACAAGATTTCCGCCATAAGAAACAGGAGTAACAACTCTTGTTTTTTCCGTAATAAAATCAAAAATTCTATCAACATCAATATTATAGGAATTTTCATCAATATCACAAAAGACAGGCGTCGCTCCCAAATATAATCCGGCGTTAGCTGAAGCCGCAAAAGTTATAGGAGTAGTAATAAATTCCTCTCCCGCCTTAATGCCACTGGCAAAATAAGCCCCATGAAGCGCCGCCGTTCCATTCGAAAAAGCCACAGCATATTTACATCCGCAATACTCACACAAATCTTTCTCAAAAGCCTCAACCATAGGCCCTTGAGTCAAATAATCAGATTTAAGTGTCTCAACAACAGCGGAAATATCCTCATCATCAATAAACTGCCGTCCATACGAAATAGTTCTCAAAAAATCACCTTCTGTTTTCCACACTATCCACAAAGTTATCCACACTAATTCACATTATCCACAATCTTTATCAAATAAATCCATTTCTTTTAAGCTCACGCCTTAAATTATCAACATCAAGCCATTCGTTATTACCGCCGGAAGTATATTCAAAACCGCTTTTAACATTTTTACCGTTTTCAATCATATTCTTTGAGTTCTTCCACCAATTAAAATGCGGTGTAATAATAAAATGCCTGTCAAACTCAAAAGTAAATCTTGAATCATCTTTCGTAACCATAATCTCGTGAATTTTTTCTCCCTCACGAATACCAACTTCTTTTAAAACGCAGTCATCAAGCATAGCCTTAGCGAGGTCAACAATTTTAAAACTTGGAATTTTAGAAATATAAGTTTCTCCGCCAATAGCCTCTTCAAGAGCCTTATAAACAAGCTCAACACCCTGGTCAAGAGTAATCCAGAATCTAGTCATCTTAAAATCCGTTATAGGCATTTCCTTAACACCCTTATCAATAAGGTCCTTAAAGAACGGAATAACCGACCCTCTGCTGCCAGCTACATTTCCATATCGAACAACAGAAAAGATTGTTCCCCCGTTTCCCGAATAAGCGTTCGCTGAAATAAAAAGCTTATCAGAGACAAGCTTAGTTCCGCCATATAAATTAATGGGATTAACGGCTTTATCAGTTGAGAGGGCAACCACTTTTTTTACACCGCAGTCAAGAGCCGCGTCAATAACATTTTGAGCTCCGTGAATATTTGTCTTAATAGCCTCAAAAGGGTTATACTCACAAGCCGGAACTTGTTTCATAGCGGCGGCGTGAATAACATAGTCAACCCCTTTAAAAGCTCGGTAAAGACGTTCTCTGTCTCTTACATCGCCAATAAAAAATCTGATATTATTTAAAATTTCAGGGTTTTTCAAAGTGATATCTTTTTTAAGCACATCCTGTTTAAACTCATCTCGGGAATAAACAATAATTTTATTCGGATTATATCTTTTAAAAGTCATTTCAATAAATTTCTTGCCAAAAGAACCTGTTCCGCCTGTAACAAGAATATTCTTATTGTTTAACATAGCAATCTCCTTTGTAAAAATAATATACTAATAATAATATCGTCATAAAAACGTGATTTTTTTATAGTTTGTCACAAAAAAAAACAAAAAATAAAACTACGTTTCACTAAAAGAAAGTTAAGAAATTATCTTCCGCCAAAAAATCTTTAACTATCTATCAGTGAAACGTAGCCGGCATAAAAATTTTTTACCCCGCTTTCTTAAAAAAACGGCAAACTAAAATAATATTACAAAATTAACGCAATCTTTATTTCAGTTTAAATTTAAGCATAACTTCTCTAAATAAAGCTGATTGGCTCGCGAGTTCCTCAGAAGCCGCGGCACTTTCCTCAGAGGTAGCCGTATTATTAGCCACAACATCAGAAATCTGAGAAATACCAATATTAACCTCATTCATAGCGACATTTTGTTTTTCCGAGGCTTGAGCAACTTCAGCGAAAATCTCAGAAATTTTAACAATCTGATTAATAATTGATTTAAGCGTTTCAGCCGTTCTGTTAGCGATACTTGTACCCTGTTCAACTTTTTCAAGAGAAGTTGTAATAAGTTCAGAAGTTTCTCTTGCCGACTGTTGACTTCTTGAAGCCAAAGACCTAACCTCATCAGCGACAACGGCAAAACCTTTTCCGTGTTCACCGGCCCTGGCAGCCTCAACAGCGGCGTTAAGAGCAAGTATATTTGTCTGGAAAGCAATATCATCAATAGCTTTTATAATATTTGATATATTGTTGGAAGCCTCACTTATCTCATCCATAGCGACAAGCATATCTTTCATTTCTTTGTTAGCTATATTAGCGTCACCCTGAGCGTCAACAGCCAATTTGCTTGCAAGAGTTGACTTCTCGGCATTTTCAGAGCTTTTTTGAGCGATATCCCTAACAGTAGCGTTAAGTTCCTCAACAGCGTTAGCCTGCTCTGTAGCGCCCTGAGCAAGATTAAGGCTGGAATCCGCGATACTCTTTGAGCCAAGAGCCACCTGTTCAGAAGAAGCGGCAATATCTTTAACAAGAACATTAAAGTTTTGAATAAGTGTTTCAAGAGAATTTTTAATTTCTCTGAAATCACCGACAAAATTATCGCTCACGTCAACAGAAAGGTCTTGTCTGGCGATACTTTCAACAACTTGAGATATTTCTCTTACATAGTTTGAAATATTTTTAGCGCATTCATTCGTTGTTTTCGCGATAACTTTAAACTCACCTTTATAACCGTCTTCGTTAAGCTGCTTTGAGAAATCGGCGACAGCCATAGCGTTAAGCATAGAAACAGTATCTTTTATAGGTTCCTCAACATTCTTAACAAGCCTATTCAAATTTTCAATAATTTTAGCCCAAGTTCCCTCAAACTCACCTGAATCAAGTCTAACACCAAATTTACCGTTGGATATATCATCAATAATACTTCTTAAAGCAGCAGCTGTTTTTTCAAGATTTTCCTTAAGGCTGTCCAAAGATTCATGAACAACAGCTTTTCCGCCAGGAAATCTCGGACAAACAACATCAAAATTACCTTTTCCATACTCATAAATTGTATTAACAATACTCTCATTTTGTTTTGTAAAGCCATTCATCATATCAGAAACAGCGGAAACAAGTTTTTTGTACTCACCGTTATATCTGTCAGCGTTAAGTTCAATTTTAATATCGCCTTTTTCAAATTTAGAAACAGCTTCCTCAATGTCATCAATAATATTGCTTATATTATCCACGACAATGGAAAAATCGTTTAAAAGCCTGGAACACTCATCTCTTCCGTTACTTCTTATATTAACATTAAAATCACCATTAGCGACTTTTTCAAACACTTTCATAATACCTTTCAAAGGATTAACAATTTTCTTTGAAATAACGTTTCCGACAATAATATTAACAGCCAAAATTAAAAGTAAAAATACTAAAACAAAAATCCATACTCCCGTAGCTAACCCCTGACAGCTGTCAATCATAACATTCTTTTTATCAACAGCGGCTTGAACCATATCATCAATAGCTCCGCTTATTTCGGTATTCTTTTTTGTAACGGCGTCAAAAGCAGAAGTATCCAAATCTGAGTGTCCGGCTTTTAACGCTGTATACATAGTATCAATAAATTTTTTATAATCGCCGTTAATAGTATTCGTAACAATATCAATATCGTTATTTAATCTATCTTTATTTTCTTGTGTAACAGTGTCATCACCGTTAAGATTATTTCTGTATGTAGTAGCGATTTCATCAATATTGGATAAGGCGGCCGATATATTTTTATAAAAATTATCAACATTGGCTGAAGACCCTTCCGTTGCTCCCAATGACGCGACAAGCATCATCATATTCATATTTTCTTTCAAATCATCAAAACTTTCTTGAATACCATATGATGAAACAAGCCTTACATCCGCCGTCTCATTCATATAAACATATTCGCTATTAATATAAAGTGTGCCAAAAATTCCAGCGATACCAACAATAAATGTAAGAGCAAGGGTAACAACTGAAAATACATTAATTTTTGCCCTAATGGAAAGCCGTTCTAACATCATAATTCACTCCTTTTTAAATTTTAAGGCAATACTGTATAATCACAATTTCACGGATTTCAAATCTGTTTTATAATTACGCCGTATTGCCTTAACTTAATATATAACATTAGTATATCATAAAGTAAAAAAAATCACAACACTTTTTTAACTAAATTTGATAAAAAACACAACAAAAAAAACTCTCACATCAACCAAAAACAACATAAAACCTCATCACAAACTCATTCTATAACAATTTATTCAGTAATTTTAATAGAATTAATCACAATATCCTCTTTAGGTTTGTCATTTTCACCGGTTTCAACAGACGCGATAGCGTCAACAACGTCCATACCCCCGCTAACCTGGCCAAAAACAGTATATTGAAAATCAAGAGAAGGATACCCGCCATGATTTATATATTCCTCAATAACTTTTGGAGGGAAGAAATCTTTAATTTTCGCTCCGCCCTCAATATTCATATTTTCCTCTTGGCTATTTAAAAGCTGTTCCATTTCAGCCTTAATATTATCATCAAGCTTATTATTCTGGACAATATAAAATTGGCTTCCATTTGTGTCAGGACCGGCGTTAGCCATACAAAGGGCACCTCTAAAGCTTCTCATAGACGTTGAGACCTCATTTTCAAACTCCTTGCCCCAAATACTCTCACCGCCTGTTCCGTCACCCTTAGGGTCACCGCCTTGAATCATAAAATCTTTAATAACTCTATGGAAGATAACGCCGTTATAATATCCATTTTTAGCGTGAGTAACAAAATTCTCAACAGCCTTAGGGGCTTTATCAGGAAACAGCCTCAAAGATATATTGCCTTTGTTAGTCTCAATAACAGCTGAAATTTCCCCGTCAACACGTGCCTCAAGCTGAGGAAACACACCTGATTTGTCAATCAAATTTTTTTCCCATTCAATAATGCTTACAATCTGTGAACTCTCTTTCGCGGCCGCCTGAACCTTTTCAGCGGTAGCTTTTATAATTTCACTATCGGTATTAACCGCGTCAGTGACCTCAATACCTGTCGTCGCCTCAGTCTCCTCAGCAAAAGCGCTGGAAAAATTACCTCCAACTGTCAATATAAAAACAGAAATTCCCAAAGCAAAAATTTTCTTAAATTTCATCTGCAAAACTCCTTTTTATTTATTAGAGCCTGTCTAAAAACTATTAAAATTTCATTCAGTGAAAATAAAGTCCTTACGCTCCAAAATGATTTTATTTTCGCTGATTTTTTAGACCTGTTTAATAACCTAAGTAATAACGATTGACAAGAGATTTTTTCGGCAGACGAAACTTAATTTTTGCAGTAATACTTGGAAAGTATTTCAAAAAAATTAAGTAAAGTATGGTGGAAAAAGATCTGTCAAGCGGTATTACGGAGGTTATTAAACAGGTCTTTTGTGTATATTTTGTTTTTAAACAGGTTTTGTTTATATTTTAGACAGGTTTTTAGACTTCTTTCAAAATCACCAAAAAATTCGGAAAGAAGTCTGTTTTAAATTTTCAGCTGATTCTCAAAACAGCTTGACGAATAAGCTCAAGTCCCCCGTCAGTTAAAGTTTTAGAGTTATTTGTAATACCGATAAATTTATCTTTGTAATAAACATTTTTATCAAGACCCTCAGCGACAGCTCTCAAAGGAACAAAAAGCCTTCCGTTATTAATCTCAGCGGAAACATCCAAAGAAACATCTCGGCCATTAATATTCATGGTATAAGAATTCGGAGTAACTTTAATAACTTTTCCCATATAAGAAATCTCAGCGAGTCTTGTATTCGCGTCCCAGGAAACATCAGCGTTAAATGCCTCCGAAACAGCTCTTAAAGGAACAAGTGTATATCCGTCTTTAATATAAGATTTAACTTCAGGATTAGAATCGTCAATAGGCTGAATTTTCCACTTATTAACAAAAGTACTTTCATTGACAAACATAAATACGGAAGAGTAAGAAATCTCATCAAGTTCAGCCATGTCTTCTGACAATGACAGTTCAAAATAGCTGTCATCAACAAGAGAATCCCCCGTATAATCTCCGCCGTCAAAATCCTCGCCGCCAACAATGGAATATGTTGTTGTCTCAGAGGATTCTTCTTCCGCGGACGTCTCAGCATTTCCGGTATAAACCTTTTTCGTTGTAGTTTCAGCAGTATTCTTTTCCGAAGCGCTTGATGAGTTTCTCTCGGCAATATCAATAGTATCGCTCAAAGAATCCTTATCTCCATTAACCCCAACAGCGGTAACTTTCAAATATCTCGTACCAACATCCGTAAGTTTCTTTTCAAGCTCCCATATATTATTGGATTTTCTCTCAAAAGGTATATCTTTCTCTTTATCAATAGATATATATACCTTTTCAACTTCTCCTTCCGTACGCACTCTAAAAAGTATAGCCTGATTAGATTTAGGTTCTTCCGGCATTTTTGTAAATTTTGATATTTTAACAGACGCCGCGGAAACAGAAGCAACGAAAACCATTTGTAACAAAAATACAAAAACACAAAGGAAAGAAACGGCTTTTTTAATATTTTTCATAGAAACACATCCTTAACAAGCAAATTTTAAAAAACTATCGTCAAATTTCTATACTATAATACTACTATATCTCAAACTCATTGTCAAACCAACATTAATGAAAAAATCTAACATTTTTATTACATCAAAAAAAATCGAGCAGGATACCACTCTTTTCAGCCTCCTACTCGTCTTTTTATTAACCGCATAACATACTTTTAAATTCCTCAAGCATAACAGGTTTTGAAAAATAGTATCCCTGAGCAAGGTCACAGCCAGCGTCCATAAGAAATTTAGCTTGTTTTTCGGTTTCAACACCCTCACACAAAACAGTAATTCTCATTCTTTTAGCCATATCAATAACACTTCTGATAACAATTTCATCATTACCCTCAAGCTCACCGTTATCCAAGAAACCCTTATCCATTTTCAACACATCAACAGGAAGCTTTTTAAGGAAATTAAGAGAAGAATATCCCGAACCAAAATCATCCATAGAGACTTTAAAATTCATACTTCTCAATTTATTCATAACCTCAATTGCTCTATCAGAATTCTCAAGGAATATATTTTCAGTCAGCTCAAACTCAAGATACTCTCTTGGTATATTATACTTGCTCACAAGTTTCTCAATTTTCTCAATAAAATCATTTTTTTCAAGATGCACTCTTGAAACATTCACAGAAACAGGAACAATCTTCTCATTATTTTTAATCCTCTGGCTCAAAAATTTACAAACCTGCTCATAAACACAAAAATCAACATTAACAACAAAACCATTTTGTTCAAATAAAGGTATAAAATCCATAGGCGAAACAACCTTGCCATCATTTTTAACCCATCTGACGAGAGCCTCGGCGCCGACAATCTCATTTTCACCCCGAAGTCTGACTTTCGGCTGAAAAACAACAATAAACTCATTATTTTCCAAGGCTTTTTCCATAGTGGTAAGAATCTCAACCTGTTTTCTCATCTTTTCTTCCATATTGGAATCAAAGAAAACAGCTTTTTCAGACAAAATATTTTTAGCGTACTTTCTCGCTATATTAGCGTTGTCAATAAACTTGTTCACAGAATCCTTGTCAACTTCCCGAGTTCTTTTACTCAAGACATAAACACCTGTAATAACGCCTATGTTTATTTCATCATAAATTTCTTTTTGCGAAGCGATAAACCTCTTTGTATAATTATCAATATTCAAAGCCAAATTATGAAGATTAATAAACTCATCAAGTTTTATAATACTAACAAAATTATCATTAAAAATTCTGCTTGTAATTATTAAATTGTATTTATTTCTATCCATACCCATAACAAAACTTTTTAAAAGCTCGTCACCGGATTTATAACCATATCTTTCATTAATAAATCTAAAATTACTTATATCCGAATACACAATAACATAATCACCGTGAGGGTCAGCCGATAAAATTCTGGCGGCCTCAGTTTTAAAACTATCAAATTTCATAACCCCCGTAAGCGAGTCATACTTTGTAACTCTCTCAACAGTAGCCTGAACACTGCTGAAAGCTCGTATTTTTAAAATATAAGCTGAAATTATTTTTACAATCATCTTAAGAGCCCGAATTTCATCCTGTCCCCATATTCTCTCATTTTTGTCATCAAAACTTATAGAACCGGAAACAGTGTTATCCTCAAACATAACAAAACGCAAAACAGATTTTATTCCGTCATCAACATATGGCTTAGCGTCCAAATTTTTTTCAAACCCAGGATATTCCGAATATATAAATATTCCATTCTCGTCACACTTGGATAAAAATTTATCAACATTGGCGCAGTCAAACACCTTAAGATTATTAGCGCCCAAATCACTTGGTTTGCCGCACCAATGATAACTAACATCGCAAGCCTTGGCATTATTTCTAAATTCTCTGAAGACAACCCTGCTCAAATTAAAGTATCTCCCGATTCTGTCAAAAAGAATATTAATAGCGCTGTCAACATTTTGAGTACTTTCCATAACATCAAAAGCAAACTCAGCAATCTCATAATAAAACTCACGCTCAGCGATAATCTCTTTGCTGTATATAAGATGCTTATTTTTAGCTATACCAAATTCGCTGACCTCTTTAGTCTTATTAATAAAAGGCACAATATCAGTATCATTAAAAATATGGTATTCCGTTTTTTCTATAGATTTCGAAATATAAAGAGCATAATCAGCTTTCTCAAAATATTTTTCAAAATCAGCATCACCCTTCTCAGAGATAACAGCGCCGATATTTCCCTTAACATCAACTTTAAACTTCGGAAATATATCCCCACAGTCAAAAATACTTTTAAGAGTAATAAGTATATTCTCAAAACTCTCTTTAGAAACAACCTTATTGACAAATATAATAAACTCACCGCTCGCTGTACCAATAATATCATCATCAGAAAAAACATTTCTTATTCTTTTACTTATACTCAAAAGAAGCTCATCACAAAATTTTCTGCCAAAATCATTATTAATCTCAGCAAAATTATCAACACAACAAACAATCACCCCATGAGAATAATCCAATGAATCGTTAAATTTTTGACTTATAAGTTTTTGAGAATACTCACAGTTATAAAACTTTGTAAGACTGTCAATATTAGCTCTGTTCTCAAAAATATCTTGTCTTCGTTTTTCATTTTCAACACTTTGACTTTTTCCTATAACTCTAAGCGGCAGACCATTCTCATCAAAAATAGTTTTTCCCCAAAAGCCAAACCATTCTTCTTTACCCTCATACTTTTTAATTTTTAACTCAACATAAATTTCTTTCTCACCGCTTTTAAGCTTTTCAATAAGATTCTGACAAAAAGCGTTTTCATCCTCATAAAAAATATCATATTTATATATATTATCGGAAAAATTCTCCAAAAACTTATTAATTTTCCCTCCTGATATATCAAACATCGTATCCGATGAAATCTCATACTCAAACAATTGAGCGTTTGAAAGTGAGGCTATAGTATAAAAACTTTCCTTTTCTTTCTCAAGTTCAATTTGAATTGTTTTATCTTTCGTAACATCATTAAAAACGCATAAAAATACAACTCCGCCGTCAGAATCCCGAGAAATTTTAGCCGCGTTTATCTTTCTCCAAAAAATATCACCATTTTTATTTTTAACTCTATATTCACACTCAAACACATCCGACTTCATTTCCAAAGCAGAATCAATTTGTTTTTTAACTTTTAACCAATCCTCATCAATAATAACCGCACGATAGTTTTTCCCATAAATCTCAAAAAATTCCTCATCAATACAATCAGCGGTTTTATAAAAGAAGGCATTCGCGTTCTGAATAAGCAATTCATCATTAAAATATTTAAGCTCAACAACTCCCACAGACAAGTCATCGAAGCCAACACACTTTTTTTTCGACAAATTTTCAATATCCGAATCACAATGGTCAAAAAAACTTTTAGTCATATAAATAAGACCCTTTCTTAAATAAAAATAAAATAACATAAACTACTTTTCTATAATTATACTACCTTACCAAAAAATCTGTCAATAGACTTCTTTCGAAACCGCAAAATTATGCCAATCCAACAAAAAAATATTTCATTCAATGTTTTAGTGAAAGGCTTTTTGTTTTTTAAACGCCGAAAGCATTAAAAAGCATTGAATTAAATATTTTTTCAGACAATATTTGTATCAATAATAAAGTTTCGAAAGAAGTCTAATTAAAAACCTCAGCAAAATCAAAAATAATTATAATTTTTCCTTTGTGATATAAAAAAATATACAGTTATAAAAAGCTCTAAAAACTCAGCGACAAAAACGGAACTCCATATTCCGTCCGCCCCAAGAAAAATAGGAAGAACCAAAACTACAATAATCTGAAAAACAAGTGTACGCAAAAAAGAAATCATAGCAGAAACAAAACCGTTATTAAGCGCCGTAAAAAACGCTGAGGCAAAAATATTAATTCCCATAATAAAAAAAGAAAGTGAATATAACTTAAATCCTCTGTTTGTCAAATTAAACAATTCCTCGTCATACCCAACAAATAAACCTGAAAGAACACTCGAAAGCAAAATGGCGGCAACTGTAAGAAAAACTCCCGATATTCCAACAATAGCGAGACTTTTCTTATACAAATTTTTCAGCTCAGACTCATTTCCCGAACCATAATTAAAAGATACAATAGGGGCCATTCCAATAGAATACCCAATAAACATAGCGGCAAAAATAAAATTAACATACATAATAACGCCATAAGCGGCGATACCATTTTCCCCAGCTATTTTCATAAGCTGAAAATTATATAAAATATTCACCAATGACATAGAAATATTCGTAAGCAATTCTGACGAGCCATTTGTACAGGTCTTAATAAGTACCTTAGGAAAAAAACCCGTCTTAGTAAATTTAAGCCTGCCTCCTTTTTTTAAAATAAAGTAAACAACAGGAACAATTCCTCCTACAAACTGACTAAAAGCAGTGGCGACAGCTGCTCCAAGGAGCCCCATGTCAAAAACAGCGATAAGCAAATAATCAAAAATAATGTTAGTCAAACCCGCGCCAACAGTTATAAACAAACCAAGGTTAGGCTTTTCAGCGGTAATAAAAAAACTTTGAAAAACATTTTGAAGCACAAAAGCTGGCAAAGAGATAAGAATAACTCTTCCATAAAGAACGCAATCCTCAAGCATTTCTCCCTCGGCGCCTAATGCTGAAGAAATTGGTCTTGTAAATATAAATCCAATCACAGCAAGAATAACCCCGATAAAAGCGGCTGTATATACCAACAATGAAAAAAATTGATTTGCTCTTTGTTCTTTGCCCTCTCCAAGAGTTTTAGCAATAACAGCGCTTCCGCCCGTACCAATCATAAATCCCACCGACGCCAAAAGCATCAAAACCGGCATAATCAAATTAACAGCGGCAAAAGGAGTTTTTCCCACAAAATTAGAAACAAACAAACCGTCAACAACTCCATATACCGATGTAAATACCATCATAACAACAGACGGCAAAACAAATCTAAGCAATTTCCCAAGAGTAAAATGTTCTGACAAACTTATTTTCATTTTAATCACCCCATACAAAAAACAATTCTTCTTTTTATAACAATTTCTTTACCACATTTACTTCAAAAATATTATAACTCCACTTCATAGTTTATACATAATAAAAAAATGCCCGATTATCTCAGCATATTAAATAAGCGTTAAATCAAGCCTAAAAATATACTTTAAATAATCGGGCGCACCCGATGTCTTATCCAATCGTCGCGGCTGCGGCCGCGAATCCTCCGACAAAACAACATATTAATTTGTTATTAATTAACAATAATATTAACATACAAATAACTTATCGCAAAAAAGCTTTCAATCAGAACTTTTCTCATATTCCTCAATAGCTCTGGCGAGTTGGTCAGGACAAGAAGTCTGTTTAGCTCCGCATTTAAGACCTTTAAGTTTTCCAACAACCTCCGAAACAGGCATACCCTCAACCAGCTTTCCAATTCCCTGAAGATTGCCGTTACATCCTCCAAGAAACTTAACATTTCTAACTTTTCCATCAACAATATCAAAATCAATATTTCTCGAACAAACCCCTGTTGGTTTATAACTACTCAAAAAATCACATCCATTTCGGTAAAATTTATATAATTTGAATTTAACCTTTTTATCTTACAACCAGAATATCACTAACAGAATTATAAAAACTGAAAAAATTTCTGTCATTAAAGAATTTCAGCATCTCGTCCGAAGTACCAAAAGGTTGTTCCTCACGATAGCTTATAATCTCATTTATAATACCATCGGTAATACCATGATTTAATGATTTAAGCTCTTTAGCTGACGCCTTATTAATGTTGGTATATAAAGAAGCGTTTCTGTCATTTTCAGTAATTTCAAAAGGCAAATCGGAAGGACTCTTCATGTTAGTCTCAGAGGCAAGTCTGCGGGCTTTGTCAGATGAAAAGCCATATTCCGCAAGCTGAGCGCTTGTGGCTGTATTCATATTGATATACTCGCCTTCCTCAGACCCAACATAAATAACGTTTTTAATTTTAGAATATTTATCATAATCCAAAAACTCAGCGACGTCACCAGCTGAAACATATTTTCTTTTATAAATGATTTTACTAGCGTCATTTCCAAAAACACTTTTCATCTCATAATCCGTAGCCTCATTAATATCTGTCTTAGTATTCAAATTATCCTCAAACTCATTGACCTGTTGCTCACTAAGACCAATTCCCGGAATTTTGGCGAGTTCTCCAAGAGTTTTATAAGTATATCCATTTTTACGAAACTCAATAATTTTATCAGCGTCTTTTGATGAGAGCCCAGCGGCAACAAGCTGAGAATGATTCGCGGTATTAACGTTTACGACATTTTCGTTCTCAGTAATATCAATTTTCATTTTATCATAAGTAGACAAAAAATCTTTATATTTTTTATACCTATTATCAGAAAGAAGTTTTTCATCTTTCAAAACACCAATACTTGGAATTTTAGTATGTTTTCTTCTGTAATCAATAATATCGTCAACTTCTTCCTCAGTAATATTTCCAATACTAAAAAGTTCTTTCTCGTCAGCGTAATTAATATTCGTACAAACGGCCAAAAGCTGTCTGTTAGAATCAAAAAGTTCCTTTGAGAAACCCTGAACAAATTTAATTTCCTCAATAGTATTAAAAGGATTTTTCTCTCTGTAATTTACAATAGCGTTAGCGACTCCTCCCGAGACATTGTTAAGAGCTTCCGTAAGCATCTCAGGCGTAGCCGTATTAATATTTACAATATGTTTATTTTTATACGCTAGTTTTCCGGTATAAGTTATGTTTCCAAAATAAGTATTATCGCCGTTTTCACGAACACCTTTTTCCCAAATACCAATATTGCCTGCTTTCGCTGTTCTCTGAACGGTAAGATACTCATTAAACTGATTAGCGCTCATATAACTTGGATTAGTAATCCCATACCCTTTCTCAATAAGAATCTTGTTAA
Source organism: uncultured Eubacteriales bacterium (assembly GCA_949738935.1). Taxonomy (GTDB): domain Bacteria; phylum Bacillota; class Clostridia; order Lachnospirales; family CAG-274; genus MGBC114079. Next base: position 20,497 of record CATJCJ010000387.1, read on the forward strand.
CATTCTCACCGTTAAGAGTAACATACATATTATTCCAAATTCCCACAGAAGAAGCGACAGACGGGTCAGGAGAAAGAACAACTGTCTGTCCAAGCAAATAGCCTGTCAAAAAAGATACAGCGTCATCATACCCTTGGGCGTCAACTCCGATAAATTTAACAAGAGCGGTATCATTACTCTGTGATAGTTTAACCTCAATAGCGTCTCCATCAATAATTTTAGTAACACTCGCAGAAACCGAGCCGTTTATAATAACATTTTTAGCGGCAAAAGCTGTAAAACAAAAAGAAGATATCGAAAGTATCGCCGCCAAAACAAAAGAAAGCAAACAACGAATACATTTACTATTCACAAAACCACATCCTTTCAAAAAATACTTCCAACGCTTTCTATAAAATAATTTTACCATAAAACGAAAAAATATTCAATACAAAAAACTATATTCCATCAATGTCAATAGCTGGTTTTTTCTTAGAAACTCTAAAAAGAACAATTTTTTTCCCAATAACATGAACAACCTCAGAAGAAGTTCTCTCAGCGATAGTTTGAGACACATCCTGAATATTATCCAAACAATTATTAAGAACAGCGCCTTTCACAAGTTCTCTAGCCTCAAGAGCCTCATCAACAGACTTAACAATTTCCGGTGTCACCCCATTTTTACCAACATGAAAAACAGGTTCAATTTTTCCGGCTAAACTTTTTAAATAAGCCCTTTGTTTGCTTGTCATAAAAATCCTCCTTATTTACTTATAATACTCAAATTCCAAATCATAGATTTTCACAGTATCACCCTCATTGACTCCGGCTTCCTCAAGCTTATCAATAATACCCTTATCTCTGAGATACTTCTGAAAGAAAGCAAACCCCTTTTCAGTGTCAATATTCGTATAGCCAATCATTTTTTCAACGCCGACGCCCTCAACAACATAATAACCGTCATCAATCTTATCAACAGTAAAAGGCTCATTACTCTCTTCCTGATAATCAGCATCAATATATTCCTCATAATCTTCCTCAAACAAAATATCTTTTGGATAATCTTTTAAAATATCATCAACAGCTGAAAGCAAATCATCAAGACCTTTATTTGCCGCGGCCGAAATAGAAAACACAGGAAAACCTTTAGGCTCATAAACTTTTTTTATTTCCTCAAAATTTTCAGCGGCATCAGGAATATCCATTTTATTAGCGGCAATAACCATAGGTCTTTTAAGCAGTTCAGGATTATACTTTTCAAGTTCGGAATTTATTTTTTCTATATTTTCAACAGGGTCAGTCCCCTCAAGAGCGGCGGCATCAACAACGTGAATAAAAACCTTAGTTCTCTCAACGTGGCGCAAAAACTCATAACCAAGACCAACGCCGTCACTAGCCCCCTCAATAAGTCCGGGAATATCAGCCATAACAAAATCCGAGCCCCTTCTGCCTCTAACAACACCTAAATTCGGAGAAAGCGTAGTAAAATGATAATCAGCGATTTTAGGGTTAGCGTTTGTAACCATAGAGAGAAGAGTTGATTTTCCAACGTTAGGAAATCCAATAAGACCAACATCAGCGATAAGCTTAAGCTCTAAAATAACGTCATATTCCTTTGACAGCCTGCCTTTTTCACAATATCTCGGAGCTTGTCTGGTGGGGGTGGCAAAGTGTTGATTTCCCTTGCCGCCCTTACCGCCTTTAATAATAACTCTTCTTTCGCCGTTTTTTGCCATATCCGCCATTACCTTACCGGATTCAGCCTCACGAATAACAGTTCCCACGGGCACTTTAATAACAATATCATCACCATCGGCTCCTGTACAGTTTCTTTTTCCGCCGTCAACACCAGGCTTAGCCTTAAACACTTTTTTATATCTGAAATCCATCAAGGTATTAAGCCCCTCATCAGCAACAAAAATAACGTCACCGCCCTTACCACCGTCTCCACCGTCGGGCCCGCCGTTTGTAACATATTTCGCTCTATAAAATGAAACGGCGCCGTTACCGCCGTTGCCTCCCTTAATATGAATTTTAACTTTATCAACAAACATAGTATTATTATCTCCTTAAGAAATCAACAATAAATTTAACAAACTAGGACGTATCTGAAAACTATCATAAACTATCAGTTATATATACAAAATATCCAAAAAATTATTAAAAAATAAACGAAAACGGTTCAATTTCGTTTTATTTTTTATAATTTTTTGTGCATATTTTAGTTTTCAGATACGCTCCAGGGTATTTCTGAAAACTATCGTACAAATTTATTTTAACACGCTAAAATCTCTTAATCAAGAAAAATTTAAAATTACGCTCAAAAATATTAAAAATTTTATGCACAAAAATAAACAAAAAAGTAATATA
>CATJCJ010000388.1 GCA_949738935.1 uncultured Eubacteriales bacterium
ACCGTTGACAAAACACTCAATCCACGAGACAAGAACAACATATATTATTTAGGCTCACCTAAAACAAGTACATCATCAAGAACCATATATATAAGCCCCTTACTAATATCAATATTAAAAAAGCACCGAAAAAAACAACTTCAAAATCGACTTTTCTATGGAGCTTTATACACTTGGCAATATTTAGATGAGGATAACAACATTATTTTCGAATCAAAAGACGGCAACAAACAATTTATTGATTTTATATGCGCAAAGGAAGATGGCAGGGTATTAACATCTTCCACAATAAAACCATTAAAAGCCATAGCTAAAAGGCTTGATATCATTGATTTTACTTTTCATAACCTGAGACACACCCACGCCACGATGTTAATTGAGGCAGGCGCAAACGTGAAAGATGTTCAAGTACGTCTTGGGCATTCCAGCTTTAACACAACGGCAAACACCTACAGCCATACCACCGACAATATGAAAAAACAAACAGTACAATTATTTGATAACATTGTCGACAATAAATAATTTTCGTCGACACTACGTCGGCAAATTCTATTTTTCGGAGAGTTTTAGAACAACTGAAATTTCCCCTAAAATCGTTATCTTTTATGTATTTATTATACATTATATTTTTCCTTCGCTTATATTATAAACGAAACACAAATTACTGTAAGTAACATACAATATCAATCAGCAACAAAAAAAGCCATGGGGCAAAGCCCCACAGCCTCAAGCGAACCATAGAAAAACAAGTTTTCTTAAAATATCATTAAGACCCGCCTTTTCAACACTTTTTTCGGCGACAACGTCACTTCTTCCAACTTCCTTGCCCTCATAAAAATAAACAACCTCACCAACCTTAGTACCTGCCTCAAACGGAGCTGAGATACCGTCAGTAAGCTGAGGTTTTGCCTCAATTTTAGTTGAGGCGCCCTTAGGTACAACAATTTTAACCTCATCTTTAATAATTCCCGAAACAAAATCATCTTTACCCTTATATACAAAAACCTCACCCGCTTTTGTATTCACATCGCTGCCCTTAGCGACGGTATAATTAGCGAAACCATAATCAAGCATTTTCATAACCTCTCTAAATCTTACCTTAGGGTCAGGAGCCGCCATAACAACAGCGATAAGTTCCATATCATTTCTTTTAGCCGTTCCCGAAAGACAATACATAGCGTTTCCGGTAGAGCCTGTTTTCAATCCTGTAGCCCCTTCATACCATTTAATAAGCTTATTTGTATTTGTAAGTCCAAATTCCGAATCCCCCTTTTTGGTAGAATGTGTAATTGTATCCTGCCAAGTTGTTGTATACTTTTTAACATCAGGATATTTTGTAATAAGTTCTCTGCTCATAATAGCGATATCCTTAGCGGACATAAGATGTCCCGGGGTATCAAGACCACAAGCGTTTTTAAATGCTGTGTTATTCATACCAAGTTCTTTAGCCCTTTTGTTCATCATCTCAACAAAACCATCCTCACTTCCGCCTATATATTCCGCCATAGCGACAGCAGCGTCATTAGCGGAAGCGATAGCGATAGCTTTTGTAAGTTCAGAGACTTTTTGTTTTTCATTTGGCTCAAGAAAAATCTGAGAGCCGCCCATACTTGACGCGTGCTCACTAACAGTAACCATATCATCCCATTTTATTTTTCCAGCGGATACAGACTCATAGATAAGAAGCAAAGTCATAATTTTAGTAACACTTGCCGGAGCCAGCATTTCCTCAGCGTTTTTCTGAAAAAGTATATTTCCCGTCAAAGGTTCCATAATAACAGCGGATTTAGCGTCAACATCAAGTCCCGCCGATTTATTATTTACTCCGGTTTGTTCCTCACCAAAAACATGGACAAATAAACCTGAAAAAACAAAAATAAAAGTATAAAAATAAAATATGTACTTTTTCACATCAATCCCTCCATAAACAAATTTGTCGGTGTTTCCTTATGAAACTCCTTATATATCACTTTATTACAGAAAAGACAAATTTATTCCATAGATGAATAATTAAAAAAAAACCGTCAATAATAATAAGGCAGACTACTGTGGAAGAAAATAAGAAAAGGACTTATAACTTCCATATAAAAAGTTTTCTGCTTTTCCTCCATGAATTTTTAAGAAAATGTTTGAACGGAAAGAACACAAAAAGCAGAAAAAACAGATACCCAAATCAAAAAACACAATTTTGATTAAGGTATCTGTTTTTTTATTAGACTTCTTTCGAAACCACAGAATTATGCCAATCCAACAAAAAAATATTTAATTCAATGTTTTAGCAAAAGGCGTTTTATTTTTTAAACACCGAAAGCGTTAAAAAGTATTGAATTAAATATTTTTTTCAGATAATATTTGTATCAATAATAAAGTTTCGAAAGAAGTCTATTTTTTCAGCGGATTTATTGCGCGAAATAACTTCTTAGAGCCTGTCTAAATACAAAACATCAAAAATTCATTTTCCGATAATCTATTTTTTACACGCCAATAAATAACTATCATTTATCCTATCACATATTTCAGAAAACTCTACCGAACCATCCAAAATAACAGTTGCCCAATGTTTTTTATTCATATGATAACCGGGATAATATTTTTGGTTATCAATCAATTTTTGAAGTCTTTCAGGCAAAACCCGAAAGTCCAATATCTCAACGGTCTCATCTGAGTTTAGACCAAGCTTTCGTTTTGATACGGTAAGTAATATACAATACCATTTTCTATTATCCTTCCGCCGCCAGACAGCATTATTGGTAAATTTCTTCCATAGATATTCCGGTTCATCTCCATATGTTTTCTTCAAATAAGATATAACTTGTTTTGACGTAACACTTTTAAACACATCAGGTTCATAGCATTTTTCAGCAATTTCAAAAAGTATCTCCTCATAACGAGATTTAACATTACTCACAAAACTTCCAACCGCACCGCTTATAAGATGAAGAGTATAAGGTTCATCAAAAGCCGGGTCAATAATCTTTGTCAAAACATTTCCGTTAAAATCAACAGAAACTGTCAAAATAAAATCCGTACCATTCAAAACATTACTATATAAATACCCATCAGCATTTTTCTCAAAACCATACTCAATAAGTTTATCAAAATTAACCATTCTATTTTTAAATATGCCAGAAATTATATCTTCCATATATGACCGCCTCAAATCTATAATAAATCCCACGGAGTAAGCATACCAATCAAAGGTTCATCTCTTCTTCCGTTTTCAGTAATATAAATAACCGTCAAAAGCTTTTTTCTTCCTTTTGTATACTTAAACATTTCTTGAACATCATATAAATACGCGTTACTTGGCAAAAAAGCGAAATACTCATTCAAATGCTCATCAAGAGGGATGTATTTTTCAAACTGCCGTATAAGAGTATCATCATTAATAGTAATAACGTTTTCATAACACATATAAGTGAAAACCGTATTCTCACTAAAAATTCCAATAAGCCTGTCATCATTCATAACAGGAATATGTGTATATGTAAAAGAATTCATAACCTTAACAACCTCTGAAAGTTTCGAGTCCAAAGTCACAGTATAAATTCTATCAATAGGTATAGCGTAATCAATCGCTCTCGGAGGATTTGTAACAAGTTCAACACAATGTTCAAGAAGTTTAAGCATTTCTATTGATGGAATAATAGGATACACGCCTCCAACCTTTGGATTATGTGTTAAAAAATTTCTGACAATTCTGCAATAATCCAAATCCCCTTTAAACTTCTTAAGCTGAGGAACAGTAAAAAGCCTTCCTATGATAGACTCATTTTCCTTAGCGTCGGGAAAATAAATTCTTCTTCCCTCAAACTCAAGTTCTTTGTACAACTGAAGAAATTTATCAGTTTGACTATTCAAAAAAAACACCTCCCAAATTCTCAACACACATTGACCTATACAATACGATAGATTATTTTTTTCTTTTAAATAAAATCATCAAAAGCAAAATCGCCGTACCAGTAAGAACGATTGTTCCTCCCGGCTTCAAATCATACAGGCACGCTGTAATCAATCCAATAATAGTAAATCCCAAAGCAAAAACAACGGACAAAATAATATTAGATTTATAACTTTTAGAAATAATCATAGAACAGGCCACAGGAATAGTCATAAGAGAAGCGATAACAAGAGCTCCAACAGTTTTCGCCGCGATAGATACAACAACAGCTGTAACAACAGTAAAAACCAAATTTATTTTTTTCACACAGACGCCGGAAATAAGAGCGCCCTCCTCATCAAAAGTTATGTAAAAAAGTTCTCTATACAAAGCTATCATAATAAAAATAACAATAACACTCAAAACTAAAATTGTATATAAATCAAAACTGCTTGTAGCGATAATACTCCCAAAAAGAAAACTGTCAAAATTAGCCGCGTTTCCCGTAAAACCGGAAAACACCGCCGCAACCCCAACACCAAACGATAAAACAATAGCCGTTGCCATTTCAGAATAATTAGGAAAAGCACCCCTTATATATTCAATAATAACAGCCGCCGCAACAGAAAAAACAATAGCGGAAATAATAGGATTAAATCCAAAGCAAAGTCCGACAGCCACCCCGGCAAGACTCGAATGAGAAAGAGCGTCTCCAATAGAGGAAAGCCTTTTAAGCACAATAACATTTCCAATAAGCGGAGTAATAACAGAAATAAGAACAGCGACAATAAAAGCCCTCTGCATATACCCCTGAGAAAAAATATCAAATAAAATATCCATAAATTTCAGCTCCAAAATCATTTATTCATTTACGCTTATTTACAATTACTATGATGAATATGCTTCAAAATAGTTTCCTGCCCAAAATCCACAGAATCAACAAGTCTGGCGGAGCCATCCTCGCTAAGTTTAAGCACCTTATTTGAGTGATAAATTATTGACGAAATATCATGAGTAACCATAACAATAGTAATACCCATTTTTCTATTAAGCTCTCCCAGAAGACAACATATAGAATCAACAGCTTTAACATCAATTCCAACAGTAGGTTCATCAAGAAAAATAATTTGAGGATTATTAACAAGCGCCTTAGCTATAAAAACCCTCTGTTGCTGACCTCCCGACAACTGTCCGATAAGTTTTTTATAATACTTATGCATACCAACAGTTTTCAGCGCTTTAAAGACTCTTTTTTTATAATCTCTTTTTTTAGGAAACCTCAAAAATCCAAAAGACGGATAAAGTCCAGCAGCGACAACTTCCCAGACAGTAGCCGGAAAACTCAAATTAAAATCAGTCGCTTTCTGAGAAACATATGAAATTTTATTAAAGCTTTTAAAATGTCTTGAGTTTTCCCCATCAATCAAAATTCTTCCCTTATCTGGCTTCAGAACATTCAATATAAGTTTAAGAAGTGTACTTTTCCCTGTGCCGTTAGTTCCAACAATACAAAGAAAATCCCCTTTCTTAATGCTGAAATTAAGATTTTTAACAACCGTTTTGTCCGGATAATCAAAAGAAACATCCTTTACCTGAAGAATATCCATACTTTTCTCTCCTTTCCTCAAAGAGCCTCTTTTATATTTTCAAGATTTTTTCTCATAACAGAAAAATAATCTTCACCATTATCAATCTCCTGTTGGGCAAGTCCCTCAAAAGGATTTAACACAAGCAATTCAGCCCCTGTTTCCTCAGAAATAACTGAAACCGACTTGGCGGCAAGAAGCTCCTCAAAGAAAATAACTTTAACCCCATTATTTTTAATAAACTCAGATATTTCAGCCATTTTAGCCGGAGAAGGCTCAGAATCAGCCGAAAGTCCCTCAACAGCGAGCTGCTGAAGTCCATAAGCCTTGCATAAATATCCATAAGCCTGATGAGCGACAACAATAGTTTTATTTTTTTTATTGAGAACAGCAGCCTTAAAATCCGAATCCAATTTATTTATTTTATCAGAAAAATCTTTATAATTTTGATTATAATATTCCTCATTATCAGGGTCCGCCATAATCAAAGTTGTTTTAATGGTTTCCGCTTCTTTTTTAGCGTTTTTTGGGTCAAGCCAAATATGTGGGTCAGCGCCTTCATTACCGCCAATAAGTTCAATTCCCTCCGATAAACAAACACATCTGACATTTTCGCCCTTAACCGACTCCATAACTTTATCCGTCCAGCCTTCCATACCGCCTCCATTATAAAAGAAAACATCAGCGTCTTTAAGTCCAAGAATATCTCCCGCCGTAGGTTCCCAATTATGGGGCTCAGTTCCATTAGGAACCAAATTATACACTTGAACCTTATCCCCTCCTATTTTAGAGACAAAATCATAGACACAATAAAAACTTGTATACACTTGAAGTTTACTTTCATCCTTAACAATATTTTCTTCCTTGCCGCATCCAAAAAAAGCACAGCAGCAAACAATCAAAATAAAGCAACAAAAACTTCTCAAAAAAATCTTCATACAAACCCTCTCCAAACTCAAAAACTCATAAACATAGCACAATTCCTTTATTAAATAATACCACAAAAAGTTAAAAAAATCCACCCTTATTTTTTAAAAGGAAAAAGTCTTGATATCTTGCCTCAAACTTCAGCCATTAAAAACCTTGAGGTTTCACCTCAAACTCCACAAACTTTTTGAAAAAAGTTTGACAAAAACTTTTGTGCGAAACTACGTTTCGCCTAGTTTCACTGAAAATTTTCATCGAACTCACGTTAATATAAAAAAATTGAAATTCTTAGCAAAAAAATACTTAAGCCAAAAATTTCAATTTTTTCACAAATCCACTTATCTACTTATTCTGAGTATCCTTTTCGGATGCAAAGTCAGAGGGAGTAATGTCAAAATCCATATTCCCCGCACTGCTGTTATTATAACCGGCTCGGTTAAAGTCTCCTGGTGCTGTTCCATAGACATTGTTATAGTTGTTATTGTACTCATACCCACCGGAATTTCCCCCATAATTTCCATACATATCATAGGGATTTCCATCGCCAATTCCATCAGAGTTATAGAAAATATCATCGGTTGTGACTTCCATACCATCCGGCATAAAATCGTCAAACAATCCATTTATATCATTAGCGACAGAATCTCCGTTTCCGCAGGCGCATAAACATCCTCCAACAAGCAAAATAACGCAAGCGCAAATAAATGCTTTCAAAATAAAAGACCTCCCATAATAACATAATAAAAATAAGAATCACAAATATAACAGGAAACACTTATTATTATTTTAAAATGGGAAAATACTATACCTAAAAATAACTTCCAAAAAAATATTTTTTTTAAAACCGTGGGACTCTGTCCCACACCCTGCAAGCCTTTTGAAAAAGGCTTGACCTAAAACTTTAATAAACAAAAACTATCGTTTTTGCCATAAAATCTCAATATCCCAAAATAACCAAAAAATCTCCAAATAATTCCAACAAATAAAACTCTCCAAATAATTTCCCTTAAACCACAAAGCGTTTCAAGGGGTCCGGGGGAAATCGCAATCCCCCGGCGCTTTTGGTACTTTTCTCGCAGAAAAGTACATATTAGCGTTTCAAGGGGTCCGGGGGAAATCGCAATCCCCCGGCGCTTTTGGTACTTTTCTCGCGGAAAAGTACTCTATTCAACACAAAAAAGACCGCGCACAAAACGTGACGGCCTTTAACTTTCAAACATTCTCCTCAGTCGAATCATCAGAAACATCAACAGACAAATCTTCATCTCCAAAACTCTCATCAATAACAGCCTCAGACTCATCAGCGAAAACCTCGTCTTGGTCATTGACTTCCTCTGTTTGAGTTTCATCAATCATATCAACATCTTCGACCTTGTCAGCCTCTTCGTCCTCATCAACCCCATCAAGAGTATTATCGGGTTCAGGTTCAGGCTCAATGGGTTCAGGTTCAGGCTCATCAGCTTTTTTGTCAACAATAGCCTCCATATCAGTCATAATAGTATCACCATTAGAACCATTTCCGCCAAAAACGCTGTCATCACCCTCACTAACTTCCTCAAGGGGTTCTTCCGGTTCAGTAGAAGTTTCCTCTGTACTCTCAACAGAAGACTCTTCCTCAGTTGAAACCTCCGTAGTCTCTTCTTCATCAGAAGTTTCCTCATCGCTGGTTTCCTCTGTACTTTCTTCTTCCGTGGTTTCCTCAGAAGTCTCTTCTATAGTCTCCTCAGAAGTTTCTTCCATAGTTTCAGTTTCTTCTCTAAAAATTATATCCCCGTTAAAAATAGAATTTTCCAAACCACTCAATACGTTACTCGCCGTTGTCACCTCAGAGCTAACTTCAATAGCTCCTCCTGTAGTGACTTTATCACCTGTGGCTCCTCCTAAAACCGCTCCTCCCAAAACAGTTTCTTCGGGCATTTTCCCGCCTTGATTTTCCCCGGGCGTTTGAGCGGAACTTCCTCCTGAACTTCCGGAGTCAACAGGCTCCTCATTTCCGTTCAGGCTTTCATCAACAAACTTACTTCCTCCAAAAACTGAGCCAACAGTCTCAGCCTCAGTCACACCCTCAATAATCTCATCAATCAAATCTCCAAAAGCGAATGATGTGGTTTCCATTTGAGTTTCGGTTTCAGTCTCGCTGTTAGTTTCAGTAGTTGTCTCGCTGTCGGTTTCAGTAGTTGTTTCGCTGTCAGTTTCTGTTGTGGATACATTTTCAGAAACAGTCTCAGTAACAGTTTCACTCAAAGATTCCTCTTCAAGAGCTTTCTGTTCCTCCTCCAGCATTTTTTCATAATCAGCCTTTGAGTAGATAGAGTAATTAGCTTTAACTTTAACTTCCTTATCCTCCCAAGGAATATCTGACATTGCGTTTGCTGAACCTCTGAAATTAAAAACAGATTCGTTTTTACCTTCCTCAGCGCTCAAATTAAACACAATTTTTTCCGAAGGCTGGTCTGTTATAATCACTTCCTGCTTGGAGGCATTATCATCACATAACATCTTCATATACAAAAGTTTTTTCCCGCTCCGCTCCATAATCTCAGAAGTAACCGGAACAGGAGAAATCTCGCAGTTTTCCTTGTCCGAAAATATCACATACACATAATTCATAACAACGACAATATCTCTTTTATCCTTATTAACTATCTTAAAATCCTGAGATGCGATAAGACTATCCTTTGTATCTCTGATAGTAGCGATAGTAAAAGGGATACTGTCCGGCAAAACCACGCTGAAAACATCATCAGTTCTGAGGTTTTCCTTATACTCTTCCGCCTCCTGGCTGAAAGCCGGTGTAATGCTCATAGATAAACCTACAGCGACAGATAAGCAAAACCCAATAAACCTTTGTATCCTTTTGTTCTTCAAGAAAATAACCTCCTTTCAAAATTTTTTCAAAAACGGCGCGGATTAAAAATCAAATCCGCGCCGCCAGCAAACCTTTTTCTTTCTTTTAAAAAGAAATCAGCTCTAATTTTATCAATTTGGCTTTATTAGCTCATAGTTACATTAGCTACATAATCTTTGCCGTCAGAACCTGTAACAGTTACTTTAAATGTTGCGCCCGCTGTTCCAACACCTGCTGCTGTCAAAGCTGCTGCTTTCAAAGTAACTTTGTTGTCTTCAAGTGAACCGTAGCTTCCGTCTCTCCAGTAAGAACCCTGGTCCATAACGTTAAATGTGCTTCCGTCAGCCTTTGTAACAATAAACTTAGTTTTTGCTACTGTAATACCGTCAATACCGCCGTTGAATGTAAGAACAAGGTCACTGCCAGCAGTACCTGCGCTGCTTGCGCCGAAGCCAAGTACAACAGCTGATGGAGTTCCAATCAAGCCTGTAGCAGCTGTGAACGCTTCCTCAGTACCGCCCTCAACGGTTACTTTACCTGATGGGTCATCATATTTCTCAAGTTTATCAACTTTATAAACAACTCTGTAGCTCAATGCGTCTACAGGGTCAGCAGCGCCATATGCGTCCCAGTTAGCGTTTTTACTGCATTGACCCGCGATAATAAATCCCTGAGCGTGTTTAATATGTTTATCAGTAGCGCCAAAACCTAAAGTAGCGCTTGGTGCTGTACCGTTAGGTAATTTTTGTCCCGGAACATACTCTATCTTACCTGTTGAGGCGTTTTTAGCCAATCCATAAGATTGGTCTCCCTTAAGAGCTAATCTTATAGTAGTTCCTCCTGCAAGAAAGTCTGCGCTATTAGTGCCCGCTACACCTGTGAATTTAATCTCACCGTCTGATAATGTAGTTCCGTCACTTTCTTTAGCTGGGTCAAGTGTAAGGCGAGGAGCAACTATCTCTGTAGTAGTAACACTGCCTGCAGCACTTTCTTTAACAGCGTCATTATAAACTGCCTGGAATGATACTTTCGGGTCTGTTGTTGTTGCTATATCACTTCCTGTGCTTGCGACAAACTCTGTTTTACCCTTACTGCTTTTAGCTATAAATGTAGCGCTTACAGCCACAGGATTAGCTCCTATGTTTGTAACCCTCATAACATCGCCTTTATAAGTTAATTTACCGGCGTTAGCTGCAGTATAGGCGTCAAGTTTACCCTGGTCAAAAACACTATTTGTATCGTCCCAAAGCTCATGTCTTGGGTCGGTAGTATCAGCTACCAAAGCTGTCTTTTCAGCAGCACTCATAGCGTCGATTTCAAGCATAGCTTTGCTTGTTGCGTACATACCTGTTGGGTCCAAAACAAATCCTGGAGCGTATGATGGAAGAGTAACAATAGTGATATCTTTGTCAAGACCACCCGGAACCTCACCGTCACCTGTAATGTCAGAACTGCCCACACCAAGAGAATCACCTTTGCCAACCTGATTACTTGTAATAGTGCCTGAAGCGTCCTCAGTACCTACATCCCATACCTCAGCGTAAGCTCCAACAGCTGAGAAAGCCATTGTCATTGATAAAGCGAGAGCGAAAATCTTTTTTTTCATAATACATTCCTCCTTAAAAAATATGAAATAAAGTATAGTTAGCTTTGAATGTGAAGAGTAATAGCGACAGCGACTTCTCTGTCAAGATCCGCGAAATCATTTTTCTCGTCAACCAGATGATATGTTAATATTGCGTTATAATCTCCCGGAGCGAGTTTTTCATCAAGAGCTATGTCCTTAATTTCATCACCCACAAGAAGATATGGCGAGCTGTAAACCTTTCTGCCCTCTGTATCTTCAGGACTTTCCAAAACAGCGACGTCAAAATATACAGCGCAGACGTTTTCATCATAATTTCTGACATAAGCGTTTTCCGACGGTTCAGTCGATGATTTAAAGTTCCAGCTTGTTGTCATCTGAGTTGTGTAAGAATCCTCTGGTTTTGCCTCTTCTTGCCCTTCAGCCAAAAGTTCATCAATATTATCCGGCGTTGCCACAACACCTCGGCCGTTTCTGGACTCGGGAGCGTCGGCATGAACAATAAGATACCAAATAACAACTCCCATAGCGGCTATAATAATAAGAGCAACTATTGAAATAATAATAACAGATTTCTTACTTGATTTTTTAGGGGAATTCTGATTAAAATCATTTTCCTCCATAGAGCTATCATCTCCTTTCACATTCAGCGGAATAATGAGTTTAGTCCCTTAAAGTCATTAACCGCCTTGTAATAATTATATCGGCGAGTGAAAATGAAAACTTAACAGTAAAAAAAAATTTTTTTTTAAAATATTTAACAATTCTTACAGTAAGTTTCAAAATCAGACAAATTTCGCGCGGCAAAGCGGCAAAAACGCCGAAAATAATTAAAAAATTAAAAGCTGTTTTGACAAAATAGCCAAGAAGTCAATAATCATGTATGTAACCGTCAAAACCGCTTTCCAAAAGACGAAAAAATAATCTAACCATAAAGAAAACACCGTTAAGAAAAAAATCCCCACAACATTTTATTTACATTCAAATTAGATTTTAGTATTTTGTTTGATATAATTATATAATGATTTTCCATATAAGTCAAGCAATAAATTGCCAAAATAAAAAACAGTAAAAAACCTGATATTTGTGCACCATAGCCAATAGTTAACATCTTGTC
>CATJCJ010000389.1 GCA_949738935.1 uncultured Eubacteriales bacterium
TGAAAGTTACAAAAAAATTATTTTACTTGCACGGACTGCAAATTGCTTTGCAATTCGCTTATCGCCCAGCAGTGCTTACGCACTCGTAAAATATTTTTTTGTTATATCTAAAGTATATTACTATAACTTAGTGCGCATTAAAGCATATAGTCACACCCTCAAACCCTAAAAAAAAACTTAACCTTAAATTTTATAATAGAAATTTGCGTTTTCCAAAAAAAATTTTTTTATCATTAATAAATTATATTGCTATAAACACGCATTATTCTTTTGAGTGTAATTCAAGATTTTTTTCAATCTTTTTAAAGAATTCTGCGGATGAAAGTCCTCCATCTCTATTAAATCTGTTTATTCTATATAATTCCTCAGTACTCCCTGTTATAATATTAACTTGCTCTGTACAAGTAAAAGCTCCGATAAATCCAATTTCTTTTAAAATATCAACAGACTTTTCAGCAATATTTCCGTATGGATAAGTAAATATGTTAGATTTTTTTCCCGTATAGTTTAAAATTTGTGTATTAAGTTTTTCAAGATCACTTTTAAAAACTTTTTTAAACTGTTCATAGTTTTCTCCTTTTGCCATACCAGCGCCTTTTCTTTTAGCTGTTATCTCATGCATATTGTATGTATGATTTTGAATTTCGACAAACCCACAATTATTAAGCTCATTAACCTGTTTCCAATTTAAATGAGAATAATCCGGATTATGGTCTTCATTTTCAGTAAACAAATCTGTATACGAACCAACAATAGACATAATAGCTTTCATATTATATTTCTTTAAAAGAGGATAAGCATACATATAAAAACTTTCATAACCATCATCAAAAGTTATCATAAAAGGATTTTCCGGAAGTTTTGCCCCATTATAAACATAATCAATAAGCTCAGCAGTTGTTATACAATTATATCCATGTTCTTTTATATATCTCAAATCTTCCTCAAATCTTTTTTCTAAAACACAGTATTTGTCAACAAGATTTGTTTTTTTTGAGATATTATGGTACATTATAACAGGAAGTTTAATAGAGGCTCTCGTATTTGACGTTACAACACTCTCCTTTGTAAAAATCCTAATATATTCATTATTGTAAAAAAAACTAACAGCAAAAAATACAGCAAAAAATACAATAAAAATATATTTATTTAATTTGAATTTTAGATTACTCATACATCCGCCACCAATCCATTTATAAATAAACTATATAAATAAACTATGAACACAACAATAATAAGTATTCATAAATATAAAAAAAATTTAGGAGGAATTAATGTGCGAAAATTAAGTAAATATTTAAAACCTCATATTCTATTTGTTATACTTGCCCCGCTGAGCATGATTTTAGAAGTAATAAGCGAATTGCTTCTTCCACAAATTATGTCAAAAATAGTGAATATAGGAATAGCAAACGAAAATATCTCATATGTACTTTTAAAAACGTTACTTATGCTTTTAATTGCCCTAATAGGAATTTTCGGCGGTGTAGGCTGTGGAATTTTCGCCTCAAAAGCAAGCCAAAATTTCGGCAGAGATTTACGTTTAGCTATGTTTAAAAAAATACAAACTTTTTCTTTTGTAAACATTGATAAATTTCATACATCTTCTTTAATAACACGGCTTACAAATGATGTAACACAAGTTCAACAAATAGTAATAATGCTATTAAGAATGTTAATAAGAGCTCCTTTTTTATTTATAGGCAGCCTGTTTATGGCATATACAATAAATCCAAATTTAACAAATATTCTTTTTTTCGCCGTAATAATTTTAATAATAGCAGTTATATTTATTGTAAAAAAAGGGGCTGTATTTTTCAAAATTGTCCAGGAAAAACTTGACAGTGTTAATACCGTAATCCGAGAAAATCTTTCTGGTGTACGAGTTGTAAAAGCGTTTGTACGAGGAGACTTAGAACAAGAAAAGTTTAAAAAAAGCAATGAGGAATTAAAATATTTTACAATAAAATCTTTTAAAATTATGTCAACCATAATACCAATAATGATGATTATATTAAATATAACAATCGTATTGGTATTATGGTTTGGAGGAAAATATATTGAGTCCGGAACTATGAAAATAGGCGATTTAATGGCATATATAACGTATATAACACAAATTCTTATGTCCCTTATGATGACGGGAATGGCAATAATGATGCTTTCGCGAGGAGCGGCATCAATAGGAAGAATAAATGATGTTCTAGATACAAAACCAGACATAAAAAATATAGAAAATCCTTTAATAAACACAATAAAAGAAGGTGAAATAGAATTCAAAAATGTATCTTTTAAATATCCCGAATCCTCCGGTGATATGGTTTTGGAAAATATAAATTTCAAAGCAAAAAAAGGAGAAACTATAGGAATACTTGGGGAAACCGGTTCCGGAAAATCAACTTTTGTTAATTTAATACCAAGACTCTATGATGTCACAGAGGGAGAAATTCTTATTGATGGAAAAAATATAAAAGATATTGACCTTTCTTATTTAAGAAATGAAATAGGAATAGTTCTTCAGAAAGCAATTCTTTTCTCATCAACGATAAAAGAAAATATAAAATGGGGAAAAAAAGACGCATCTGATGAAGATATTTATGTCGCGTCAAAAAAAGCCCAAGCATATGATTTCATTATGGATATGCCTGATAAATTTGATACAAAACTTGGTCAAATGGGAATAAATCTTTCCGGCGGACAAAAGCAAAGAATATCAATAGCGAGAACAATAATAAAAAATCCAAAAATATTAATTCTCGACGACAGTACCAGTGCTGTCGACAACTCGACAGAGGCAAAAATACAAAAAGCGTTAAAAGAAATGAAAAATACCACAAAATTGATAATAGCTCAAAAGATAAGCTCAATAATACACTCTGATAAAATAATAATAATAAGTGATGGAAAAATAATAGCTTCCGGAAATCATAAAGAACTTATTAAAACAAGTGGAATATATAAGGATATATATAATTCTCAAATCAGAGGGGAGGATTTATAATTATGAAAAAAGAAGAAAAAATACTTTCTCCAAAAATGACCAAACGCAACATACGAATGATGAATTTCAAAAAACCTAAAGACACAAAAGGCACAGTAATAAGATTATGGGGCTTACTTTCTGGTCAACGCATAAAACTTATTATTGTAGCGATTTTCGTGATATTATCAACAATATTAACCCTTTTAGGAACAAGATTTATAGGAATAGCTATAGATAACTTCATAGCTATAAATAATTTTGACGGTCTTTTAAAGTTACTGATAATTTTAATAGCAATATATATATCAAGCGCTGTTTTAAACAGAATACAACTATTACTATCAGTAAAAATATCTCAAAATGTTGTAACAAATTTAAGAAAATTGCTTTTTGAAAAATTTCAAACGCTCCCTCTCAAGTTTTTTGACACAACATCACACGGCGACCTTATGAGCCGAGCGACAAATGATGTGGATACTATAGCCACTTCATTAAACACAAACCTTTCTCAAGCTATTTCAAGTTTAATAACAATACTTGGTTCTTTATTTTTTATGATTACATTAAGTCCAATACTTACACTCGTGGCATTGATATCTATTCCAATTTTATTTTTAATAACATCTTTTATAACAAAACGCTCAAAAAAGTATTTTAAAAACCAACAAAATGTTTTAGGCGACTTAAACGGGAAAATAGAAGAAATTATATCAAGTCAAAAAGTTGTAAAAATTTTTGTCAAAGAGAATGATGAAATTAAAGAGTTTGAGAATTTAAACAAAAAATTGAATAAGGCCGGCGTAAAAGCTCAAATATTTTCAGGATTAATGGGACCAGTAAGTACCCTTATAAATGGAATAAACTACGCTTTAATTTCCTGTGTAGGGGCTATCTTAGCAATAAATAAAATGATAACAATAGGAGATATAACCAGTTTTGTAATGTATACAAAGCAATTCGCTCGTCCATTTAATGAGCTTGCAAATCAATATAATATGTTAATCCTTGCGATAGTCGGAGCTGAACGTGTCTTTGAGATTTTAGACCAACCTCCCGAACCTGATGACGCTAAAAACGCTGTAACTTTAAAAGACATAAAAGGAGAGGTTTCCTTTAACGATGTAACTTTTTCATACAATGAGGAAAAAATAGTTTTAAAGAATATTAATCTAACAGCAAAACCCGGTCAAACAATAGCGCTTGTTGGTCCAACCGGGGCCGGAAAAACAACAATAATAAACCTCTTAACAAGGTTTTATGATATCCAACAAGGTGAAATTTCAATAGACGGAATAAATATAACAAATATAAAAAGAAACTCGTTAAGAAAATCCTTAGGAATAGTTCTGCAAGACACATATCTTTTTACAGGAACAATTAAAGATAATATAAAATATGGACGTCTAAACGCTGCTGACGGCGAAATAAAAGAAGCGGCAATACTAGCGAATGCCCACGAATTCATACACAGGCTTCCCAACGGCTATGATACAATATTAACAGAAGACGATGACACATTAAGTCAAGGTCAAAAACAAATGATAGCAATAGCGAGAGCGATACTCGCAGACCCATCAATATTAATACTTGATGAGGCTACAAGCAACGTGGACACAAGAACAGAAGTCAAAATTCAAAAAGCTATGCTAAACCTTATGGATGGGAGAACAAGTTTTGTAATAGCCCATAGACTCAGCACAATAAGAAACGCTGATTTAATAGCGGTAATAAATGATGGAAGAATTATAGAACAAGGAAATCATAAAGAACTAATTATTAAAAAAGGATTTTATTATAATTTATATATGAACCAATTCAGTGATTAAAAAAATTATTATGGAGAATTTATTATGTCATTCAAATACACAGAAAAACAAAAAAAAGCAATATATACAGATGGCTGTAATATACTTGTGGCAGCAGCAGCCGGTTCAGGAAAAACAGCGGTATTAACAGAAAGAATAGTACAAAAAGTAATAAACAAAGACAATCCTCAAAATATAGATACTCTCTTAATAGGAACATTTACAGAAGCGGCAACTTCTGAAATGCGTCAAAGAATAGCGTCAAAACTTGACGAGGCTTTTGAGATTGCCGAAAAAAATAACGACCCTTTAGCGAACCATATCTCAAAACAAATAACTCTGTTAAACAAAGCGTATATCTCAACAATAGACTCGTTTTGTTTAAATATTGTAAGAAAAAATTTTAACTTTCTTGATATAGACCCAAATTTCAGAATAACAGATAACGCTGAAGACGATCTCTTAAAGGAGGAAGTTTTAAACTCTCTCTTTGAGGAATTATATGAAAAGAATGACAGTGATTTTATTAATTTCATAAAATTTTATTCAGATAATTACATTAAAAACACAGACACAAAAATCAAAAAAATGATATTTGATATTTACAAATTAATGCAAAGTATGCCAAATCCACTAAATTGGCTAAATAAAAGTGTGGAAAATTTTAATATCTCTGATGAGAAAACAATTTTCGATACAGAATGGATATATTTTATAAAAAAAGAGCTTCTAATAAAACTTGAAGAAGTAAACTATAAAAACAACTATATTTTAAATTTATTTTATTCTTATCCTGACACAGGCAAAAAATTTACAGATTGCTTTGAGGAATTTAAAGAACATTTAAATTATTGCAAAAATATAATAGAAAATAACTTGAAAAATTATACTTTAATAACAGATAATAACTTTAAATTTGTACAGCTCAGAAATACGAAGGCAAATCCCTTAAATGATGAACTATCTAAAAAATTAAACTCTACTAAATTAAAAGATAAATTAACAAAAGCTTATAAAGAATTTAAAACAACTTTTAATTATTTTTCAGGAGAATCTCTGGATTTAATAAGAAATACATATCCTGCGGTAAAAACAATGAAAAGCATACTTGAAGAGTTTTCCAAAAGATGTTTTAACACAAAAAAAGAAAAATTCATATTTAGTTTTAATGATATTTCTCATCTCGCTCTCAAAGTTTTAAGTGATAAAGACGGAAAACCCACAAATATAGCAAAAGAGTTTCGTGAGAAATTCACTGAAATTATTACAGATGAATACCAAGACGTCAGCGAACTTCAAGAATCAATTCTATCTTTAATATCCCGTCAAAGTCCCGATTTGCCAAACAGATTTATGGTAGGTGACATAAAACAGTGTATATATGGCTTTAGGCTCGCTAACCCTAAGTTATTCGCAAATAAATATAATTCATATACAACAGACTTTTCTTTTGTAAAAGAGAACGGTTATAAAATTGATTTATTTGATAACTTTAGAAGCAGGGAATGTGTTCTATCCGCTATTAATTTTATATTTAAACAAGTTATGACAAAAAATTTTTGTAATATAGATTATGATAAAAATGCTATGTTGCACTATGGAGCCAATTATCCTCCCGCTGATGATAATATAAATATTTCCGACTCGGTTGAACTTGAGCTTATAAACCCTGATAAAGAAGACGAAGAAATAGATGATGATATAAAAGACTTAATCGGCTTAGAACTTGAGTTTACAGTCATAGCAGATAAAATAGAATATATGGTAAACATTGAAAAACTTCACATTTATGATAATATAAAAAAAAGCTACCGACCTGTTGAATACAAAGATATAGTAATATTATGTCGTTCAACAAAAAAAATACCATCTGTTCTTCAAACAATTTTTACCAAGAAAAAAATACCATTTTCGGCAAAAGCCAAAATAGGATACTTTGAAAGTTTAGAGATAGAAACAATACTAGCATTTTTAAATGTGCTTGATAATCCATATCAAGATATAGCTCTTTATACAGTTTTACATTCACCTGTATACTCATTTACATTTGATGAACTCGTAAAAATTAAGACCGCTTTTTCAAATAAATTATTTTATGACGCTATACTTTTTTACATTACTCCTGAAAATAAAGATAGAGAAGTAAAAATTACAGATAAAATAAATTTGTTTTTGCAAGACTTTGAAAAATGGAAAGAATTTTCATTGAACTCAACAATAAATGAACTTTTACAAACAATTTATGATGACACAGATTATTATAACTATGTTGGAACATTTCCAAATGGAAATTTAAGACGTATGAATTTAAAGTTATTACAAGAAAAAGCGATACAATTTGAAAGCACAAACTCAAAAGGACTTTTTAAATTTATGAAATACATTGAAAAAATAAAAAGTACAGAAATATCAGAAGAAGCCAACATCTTTTATGAAAACGAAAACGTTGTAACTGTGACAAATATACATCAAAGCAAAGGTTTGGAGTATCCAATTGTGTTTATATGTAATATTAACAAAAACTTCTTTTTTGACACAAAAAAATATCCTGTAAATCAAACTCTTGGAATCGGTTCAAAATATAAAGATATAGAAAATAATGTAATTTATAATACAATTCCATACAAAGCAATAAGAGCGAAAGAACAAAACGATATACGCTCAGAAGAAATACGAATTCTTTATGTAGCAATGACAAGGGCAAAAGAAAAATTAATACTTTCAGGAAATATACAGAATTTTAATGAAACAATCTCAAACTATATAAAATATACAAATACTCCCAACCAACAACTTCCGAAAACTCTACTTGAACGTTCAAAAAACTTTGCTGAAATTATAATAGCATCTTTAGCAAGACATAAATCAGGAGCTTTATTAAGGGAATATCTTGACGAACCAAAAAACATAGAAAATATAAATAAAGTGATTTTCAACGACTTTTCAAATTGGAAAATAAATATAACAACAAGAGCTGATTTAAATCTGTCACAAGAAAAATTCAATACAGAAAAAAAAGAACTTTATCAACAATTGCTAAACCTAGATATTACAAAAGATTACAGCGGACTAAAAGATAAAATAAAAGAACGTCTTAATTGGACATATTCAAATTGTGAAACTCAAAATATTCCTATTACAACATCAATATCAGAAATAAAAAGAAAAACTTATGAGGAGGAAGAATATATTCCAACAAGTCTCCCCTATCCTAATTTTATAAAAGAATATACAGGACTTACCTCAGCACAAAAAGGTACAGTTATGCACACAGTTATGGAACATATAGATTTAAGAGCCGACTATGATGAACCCTCTCTTAAAAATTATATTCAAAAGCTTGTAAATAAAAACATAATTTCAAAACAAGAAGCAGACTCAGTAAATACTCAAAAAATATTAACTTTCTTAAATTCAGAAATAGCCAAACGCATAAAAAAATCAAAGAAAATATACAAAGAAATTCCTTTTGTCATGGGATTAAAGCCCTCTGAAATATTAGGCTCTGAGTATTTGTCTTCAGATAAAGACGAAAATAATAATATTCTTGTTCATGGAATAATAGATTTATACTTTGAGGAAGATGATGAATTAATATTACTCGATTATAAAACAGATTATATAGAAAAAGGCAATATTTCTCATGTAGTATCAAAATACAAAATACAAATCGAACTATATAAAAAGGCGTTAGAACTTTCAACCGAAAAAAAAGTAAAAGAAGCGGGTTTATATCTTTTTGGAGCTGACAAATATAAACAAATAAATTTTTAAATTGGATTGCTATAAGTAAAGAAAATACTTAAACCAAAACATTTTATTAGTTCGTACGATATCTTCAACTCGTTTGATAATGTCAAGACTTGTTGTATCAAACAATAGAGATATTGAATCTTTTTGCATAAGCAAAAAGATTCAATATCTCTGCGCATAACATATGCCTCTGCGAGTTGAATTGATGAGAATCTTTCTGAAAGCTATACAATAGACAGGTTCTTAAATAAATACATTTTCCTTTCTTTTTTTAAACAGCTTTCATTTGTTATACATTTTTTAAAACAAATAGAAATCTAAAATTTACTTTCCGCTCAAAATAAAACTAATATACATTTTAACAAAATCATCAAACAAGTCTATTATACAATCAACTGCAAAATTTATAGCAATCTAATTTATTAATAATAAAATTTTTTAATAAAGCGAAATTTTCCGTTATAAAGTTTAGGGTCAAACCCTTTTTAAAGGGCTTGCAGGGCATGGAACAGCGTCCCATGGTTTTAACTTAGTGCATATGGGGCTATAGTAGCTCACAGTTTTTTAATTATCTTTTTATTGTTTTGCTATAATGAAATAAACTTAATATTTTATTTGAGTCTCTTATGAGCTTTTCCTCATCTTTTTCCTGAAGAATAAAATAACCCCTTTTCATTATGGAATGACCATTTGTTACTTTATCCATATAAGTATTTTTTTTAATATCACATTTCCAAGCTATCAACTCACACTCAATATTCTTCTTAATTTCATCCTCAGTTGGAATATAATTTACAATTTTTTCTTCCAAATCAAAAAAACTAATAATAGATTTTTTAATTCGCACTGGTTTAAAACAACATCTATCTTCTCCAAAAATAATATAATTAATATATTCTTTTATCATATCAATTCCCGTCACAAAAGGAACAAATATATCATATACATTATGTCCGGTTTGTCTTGGGCTTATCTCTATAATAAATACATCTTTTTCATTAACAATTAAGTCAGCCTGAATCAAACAATCATCATATTCCATTGTCTCACATACTTTTGTCATTTTATTTGTAATAGCTTCTATTATTTCTCTATCATTCTCATCAGAGCAAACTGATATATAAGCAACTGCCTGTCTTTGCGGCAAAGGCGTCATTATTTTCTTTCTTACCAATATAATGTGTAATTTTCCGTTAATTTTTACAGCGTCAACTCCATATTCATCTCCACACACAGCCTCTTCTAAAACAAAGTCCTCATTAAAAGAAGAAATCCTTTTTAAAACTGTTTTAAGTTCTTTTTGTGTTTTCACATAAAATACATCCCTGCTTCCAGAACCATAGCGAGGTTTTATTATAGCCGGAAATTTAATATCATAAACTTTTTCAATATTTTCAGTATATGGTTTTAATAAATATAGTTTGACATTTCTTAATCCATTTTTATTTAAAAATTTATGAAACTTAAATTTATCAACACTTATTTCTGTAAAGTTCTTTTTAATTCCCTTTAAATTGCAAGCCTCATTTACACAAGCGACTGTATAAAGATAACGACCTATCGGGACAGGCAAAACAAAGTCAGAATTTAATTCTCTCACAATTTCCTCTATTTTAGATATATTAGAAATATCTTGAACAATTACTTTATCTGCTTCTTTAAAACCCGCCGCGTCTGCATTTCCATCAATAGCACAAACAAAAATACCCTTTTCTTTTGCGACTTTTATAGCGTAAATAGAATCCGCGGATGCTCCAATCACTACAGCCTTGCTGTTTTCTAATTGGTTACCGTACCCCCCCTCCGTAAAAATTTGCCTCATATTCCATTATCTTCCTTTCCATATAACAATTTAACACTTTTATATCCTCCACTGCACTTAATTTTATCATTCATTTTAAAATTACACCCTTTCTCCTAATTTTAATGATGGATAGGCATTTAAGTTCCACTCATCAAATTTACCTGAAAGATATTCAAAATAAGCGGCAGAACCAATCATAGCTGCATTATCTGTGCAAAGAATAGGGCTTACTGTATTAAGAATAAATCCATTCATTTCACAAGCGTCTTTCATGCATTTTCTTAAATAAGAATTAGCCGACCCCCCCCCCGCCATAGCAACTTTAGTTACATTCTTTTTCTTGCAGGCAGCAATAGTTTTAATAACAAGAACATCAACAACAGCTTGTTGAAAAGAAGCGGCAACATTTTCAGAAACTATTTCCTTTCCCATCATTTTAGCTTTGTTCAAGTAATTTAAAACAGCGGATTTCAGACCACTAAAACTAAAATCAAGGCTTTCATTTTCAAGTAAAACCCTTGGAAAGTCAATAGAACCTGAATCCCCCTTTCCAGCTAGCTTATCAATTTCAGGACCTCCCGGATATGGCAATTTTATAGCTCTAGCTACTTTATCAAAAGCCTCACCAGCAGCATCATCTCTTGTTTTCCCTAAAATTTCATACTCACAGTAATCTTTAACATAAACTAAGTGAGTATGTCCCCCGGAAACAACAAGACAAATAAAAGGAGGTTCCCAATTTTGATTTTCAATATAATTAGCGCATATATGACCCTCAATATGGTGAATACCAATTAACGGTTTATTAGAAGCAAAAGCGACAGCCTTGGCAAAAGACAAGCCAACAAGAAGCGCCCCAACAAGTCCAGGCCCATAAGTAACAGCAATAGCAGAAATTTCTGAAAGTGAGGTATTAGCATTTTTCAAAGCGTCCATAACAACATAGTCAATATTCTCAATATGCTTTCTTGAGGCAATTTCAGGAACAACCCCGCCATATTTTTTATGTATATCAATTTGAGATGAAATAACATTTGATAGAACATATCTTCCATTTTTGACAACAGCGGCCGATGTTTCATCACATGAACTTTCAATAGCAAGTATAATAACATCATCACCTTGTTTTAAATCAGACATTTTTCCCACCTCTAAACAAATAAGTATAAATAACTTTCCCTAACAATACAGAAATAATAACGCTTAAACTAAAAGGTTTCATTAATATTAGAAATTCAGAAATAAATTTAAAAATAAATCCAATCAGAAAGTTAATATAAAAAATAGCTTTATCAATAAATCCTGTAGAATTTTTTATAATATCCGTAATAAGACACTTATCATTAAAAACATCACTTTGCAACACTTCAATAAACATAACCAAAGCCACACAAAGAGATATGACTCCAATAATAACAGTTAGAATTTTTTCTGTTTTAAATTCAACACCAGAAATTTTTCTCATAACATCAGACTCAAAATTATCGGAAAAAGCATTCTCCTCAATTCTAGAAATTTTTATATTTTTAATCTCATCAGAAATTTGACAATAAGCAGCGAACTCCTCACCACAAGCCTGACACTTTTCAATATGTTCACTAAGTTTCAGCATTTCATCCTCGCTCAAACTTCCCTCAATATATTTAAGCATAAGACCCTTGTTTTTTTCACAATTCAAGTGGATTCCTCCAGTAAAAAAGGCAATTTTAATTTATAATTAAGCTTTACAAACTTAATCTGTATATTCTCTTAAAAAATCACTTTTAAGCATTTTTCTTCCTCTAAAAATTCTATTTTTAACTTTAGATAAAGATTGATTTGTAGCATCAGCGATTTCTTGATAAGTAAACCCTCTCTGATGATATAAAACAATAGGAATTTTATACATCTCAGGAAGTTCACCAACAAGTTTTTCTAAATTAAGCTTTTGTTCTTTTTTAATATACTCACTTTCCGGCGAACTATTTGTAGCCACGTCACGTGCTACATCATCAATAGAAACAGTGTCACATTTTTTCTTTCTTCGGTAATCAATTATATGATTGGTTGTTATTCTTGTTATCCAAGTAGAAAACTTAAACTCATTAGAATATTTATCTAAATTTCTATATATTTTAATAAAAATCTCTTGAGATAAATCATTAACCTCTTCTCTGTCGTTTATCATTTTCAAAACAATTGAGTATACAAGATTTTTATATCTTGAAATCAATGTCTCAAAATATTCCTCCTCACCATTAATACATTTTTTAACAATCTCATAATCCGATAATTCCTTAATATTGACTTTCTTCTTCATATCATCACCACCTAATTTTCAAACAAAATAGATTTATTCATACGGTCATATCCGATAATTGTATTGGGGAAAATACTCTTAACAAAATCCGAAAAACACTCAGGTTCTGTAAGAGCCGGGCTAAAATGAGTAAGCCATAATTCTTTAACATTCGCGCAAGCTGCAACATTTGCCGCCTCTGAAAAAATTATATGCTTATGTTCAATAGCCTTATCAATTTTTTCATTCTCACCATACATACCCTCACAAACAAATAAATCTGAATTTTCAATAAAAGGAATAAGATTAGGAAAAGGCCTTGTATCAGTACAATAACACACCTTAATACCTTTTCTCTCATCACCCAAAACCATTTCTGAAGTATAAATACTACCTTCAAAGAAAACTTCTCTTTCTTTTTGTAAAACAGACCAAAACTTTTTTGGAATATTAAGCTTTTGAGCTTTTTCAATGTTAAATCTACCTTTTCTTCTTACATTAATTGAATAAGAAAAACAAGCAATCATATGATTTGCCTTAACTGCACTGACAAATAAATCATCAAACTGAAAAATTTTTTCAAAGTCATCCTCAATTTCAATCAAGTCAACAATAAAAGGCAACTCGGGAGCAATGGTCATGAGTCCATCAAAAACTCTTTTAAGTCCGATAGGCCCAATAATAGTCAATTTTTCTGTTCTTCCGGAATTTCCAATAGAAAGCAACATTCCGGGAAGACCCGAGATGTGGTCAGCATGAAAATGTGTAAAACAAATAAGGTCTATATTTTTAAAACCCCAGCCAAGTATTTTCAAAGTAACCTGAGTCCCCTCCCCGCAATCAATAAGAAAAAGTCTGCCTTTATATCTGCATAAAAGAGAAGTAAGAAATCTATTTGGCAAAGGCATCATTCCGCCTGTTCCAAGCAGAGCAACATCAAGCATTAAACCACCCTCTATGAATTTAAAATTTAAATATCAAAATTATTACTTATATATAATAGCATAAATCAGCTAATAA